>CAIOZP010000384.1 GCA_903862805.1 uncultured Fibrobacterota bacterium | reverse complement strand
TTACCGAAAACCCATTACATCCCGCAACCGCAAGAAGCTGCGACGCAATAACCGGAGCGGTTACGTTGAAAATCCTTCCGTGTCCCAAGGGATAAATAGCCAGGTCGCTTACAAGCGGCAATGTTCCTGTGCTTGCTTTTTTATATTGATAACTGGTGTAAAGGTAGTTGCCAGATGCCGAGATTGAATTGATGACATTGTTCCGAGAACGATCATATACAAACGTAGCAGAGTTGGCATTCAGCTTAAAGTCGAATTGCATAAACTCTTTTTCAGTAAGGTATCTGCGATTTTCTTTGCTGTATGACAATGCAAAAGGGATTGTGAGAGATGTGTCTCTGCTGATCGAATGAAGCCCGTAATTGGTCCAACTGTTTTCAGCAGAATTATAATCATTGTGCGATCGCGACCAAGCCATTCCTGTGCTTGCCGAAAAAGAAGTTGCCCGTTCAATTTCTAAATCGTTTCGATTCCAGGAATATGCACAGCCAATGCTCCAGTTAAACGGTGGTTTTTCATTTGCAGATGTAAAATTTTTGTCAGCACTATAAGTACCACTGGGGGCCAGGCTTGGTGAAATCGAAAGTGCTCTTACGCTTCTGGCAACCACGCCGTAGTCGTTCAGGTTCATTGTGTACTTCAACCAGTCGGTACTTGGCCCACGCGCGGGATAGCTCTGTGCAAAACAGGTCTGGGCAAACAGTATGAATAATCCGATTCTCCGAAAACTCATTAAAGGCCTCAATGTTGGAGATACTGCAAAAGTAATCTTTTTGAATACTTGAATATAGTTGGTGGTTTTTGAAATGAATGGACCGTATCAAAGGTGCGTTCGCAAAACAACAATCCTCAAACAAAAACGCCCAGACAAACATGCTCTTCAAAAAACTTCCTGATCCAACACTTCCCACGCAATCCGTATTTTCCTGACATGATCTTTTTCCGTACAAAATTCTTTTTGATCTCCGCCTGCTGCCTCGCGGCTGCCGGAACTGCTTCGGCGCAGCTTCACGACACGGCGATAATCGGCAACGGATCGCCCGGCCCTTACCGGATCAGCGAGCGTTTCGTTGACAGCGCCTCGGTTAAAGCCCGTGGCAGCGACACATCATCGGCGGCAAATCTTCCCTGGGTTTTTGTTCCTGCGGAAGGAGCGATTCTTTTCTCGCACGCGATAACTATTGGCGATACGGTTCATGTGAGCTACGTCGAAAGTTTTGGCGGTCTGATGCGCGAGAACCGCATGTTCACGATTGATACTGTTGGTTCGCACAAAACCAGTTCGACCACGATAAATGGCGCGTCGGGCAGCATCGGGATTTTTTCGCAGGCGCCGTCGGAGAATCTGGAGGTCACGGGAAGCAAAACGATCTCCGTTTCGGCGGGTTCGCAAGGCGCGACCACGATGGATCAGTCGCTCGATGTGCAAGTGAGCGGAAACATATCGAACAACACCCAGATCTCGGCAAATCTATCCGATAAAAGTGGAACGCTTCAGGGCGAAACGCGCGAACTCGGTCAGATTGATCGCGTTTATATCGAGATGAAAAATCCGCGATACCGGATTACGGCAGGTGATCAGATCCTTTCGCTTCCTCTTGGCGGACTCATCAACAGCATGGACAAGATCAAGGGACTTTCGGCAGAATATACCGGAAAAGTCGTCGATGTCGGTTTAACGGGAGCGGTTTCGGGCGGCCATTTCGCGGTGGAATACATACGGCCGACTCAGGGCGTTCAAGGGCCGTATTACCTGCACGGAAACGGCGAAGCGGATCAGATCGAGCCGGTTGCCGGAACTGTTTCGGTAGAGGTCAACGGCAAAACATTGCAGGAAGGCAACGACAACGATTTCACTGTCGATAACGACCTTGGAACTCTGCGCTTCAATCCGTCCTATCCGGTTTCCGATGGCATGGTCGCCAAGGTTTCATACGAATACAAAACCTTTGATTACATGAGGATATTCGGCGCGCTCAAGGCCGGATTAGCATCCCCCGACTCCGAATTTTTCGTCCGGACCGACGCTTGGATCACCAGCGACGATGCCAATACTCCGCTCGGATTTTCCCTCAACGATACCGACCGCCGCGCACTTGCCGCCGCCGGTGACGGGCCGGTAAAAGAGGCAAAAGGCCTTTCCGTCATGGAAAACGATGTTCCGGCCCGCGATGCCATAACAAGACTCTACAAACGTGACACAACTGGCACCTATTTCGTTTTCGCGCCGTACAACGTGATGAATCCATTAGATCGTTCCGGACGTTTTGAAGTCTGGTTCTCTTTCGTCGGAGCCGGAAAAGGCGAATATCAAGACTCTGTCGGTTCCGACATTGATACAATCGGCGGTCTTACGGTTCAGGATGCTCGCGGTCTGGTATATGTCTATCGCGGCCCCGGCAAGGGCGATTATTCAATCGTGAGCACACTTCGCGCTCCTGCCCGCTCAATTCTCGACGAAACGAGCATCGGATTCAACCTCCACAACGGGATCAGAGGACTCGTCGAACTTGCCGGAACGCACATCGACAAAAACACGCTTTCAAGCGTTGACGAAGCGAAGGATCTTGCCGGAGCAATGCGCTGGACACTTTCGGCCGGATACGATTCCACAACCATTGTGAAAGCCTCGCAGAGGCTCTGGAGCCGCCGTTGGGCATCACCATTGGCCGACGTCTTCGAACGCAAATCCACCTGGGATTTAGAATATCTCAACGACTCCATAAAAACCGGAGATCTCCTTCGACTTGAAGCCGCTTCTCGAATTTGCAGCTGGATCAGACTTTCAGGAAATGTTGGTGGATATTTCCTTGAAAACACTCCGCTTGCGCAAAATTTATCGGGAAGAGTTGATCTTGGCAAAGGCGACCGTTTCGTCGGCGATATTTTCGGAACCGGAATCACCCACGGCGGCCCGCTTGCCGGAAGCTGGGCCGGTCGGGGCGGCGGAGACATTGGAACAGCGTTCCTGCCAGTGAACCCTTCCGTCGGCGGCTATTCCGAATGGAAACGCGACACTCTCGGCATAGCCCGTGGAAATATCGGCGGGAATATCGGTGCCAAACTGAAGCCGGTGGATTTCTCCGAAAAATTCACCGCATCAAGTGATCGGCGCGGTTCCGGCAGTATCTCCGCCGCAACCGACACCGGTTGGACAACCATCTGGGAACAGCGACTCGCTCTCCACAAAGCAATGGACGCCCGCGTCGAAGGAACGACTTCCTATCAGAAAAATCGCGCCGACAAAAGCACAAACAGCACATTCCTCGCCACGGTAATCGGAGGATTTTCATCAATACGAACCGGCACCGCCGGAAATCTCAACTGGAGCATTTCCTCCGAAAAGGCATCCGTATTTGTGAATGTTCCGGTATATGTCGGACTCGGCAGAGGAAGCTATTCCTATGATTCTACATCAAATCAGTACCTTCCCGATAAAAATGGCTCCTGGAATATTCAACAGCAGGAATCCTTCGACACCCTTTCGGCCAGCCGCGTCAGAAAGCAGCACCTCGGAATCGACTGGGATCTTAGGCCACCAAAGGGTCAGATAAAAGGATTGATGGCCGACCTCGAATGGAAGGGACTGCTCAACATCGACGAACACCGCGACATCGTGACCGGTTCCGGTTGGCGTACATTCGTTCCGGGCTGGTCGTCTGTCGCCGGACTCGACACCGCTCACATCAGATACGCGCAATGTTCCTACAAGCAGGAGATCATCTGGCGCCCGTCGTTTCAGCCAATTTTGAGTACAAGACTTTCGGGAAGGCCGTATCTCAACCGACTCCCCGGAACTGCCGAAAAGGGACTCGAGCTGCTCGGCAATGTGTCTCTGCAAAAGGAAAAATGGAACACAAGCCTCGATCTGTCCCGCACATCAATTCAGCGCGCCGGATATTCGAGCAACGTGGCCGGCCTAAAAGACATGTACTTAAGCCTGACTGAGGAGCGCAAAACGATACGCTCACTCTGGGTAACCGGAACCGAAACTTTCGGCAAAGCCGCCGCAAAAGATTTTCCCGGGGGATATTACTGGAGGTTAAAACCCGGCTTGTCGCTCCGTCCGAAGGAAATTGGAAGGACAGATTTGAGTTACACGATTTCCGGTGTTGACAGCGAAAACCTCACCGGCCCGATTGAATACCCGATGGCCGCTGGCTTTGCCAATGGAATATCTCAACAGATTGATTTCAGAATAGATATTAACACCGGAAAGCATATGTCTGTTTCAGGTTCGTATAGAGGGGAAAGCGGGATGGATAATGGGAAGTGGTTGCATGTTATGAGTTTGGAGGCGCGGGCGTATCTATGATGAATAAAAGGCGATTAAGGCTATTAAGAGGGGGGAAAGCATTCCCCCCGGTCGGAGCCTTGTCTTTCGTTCGCAAGCTCACTACAGACAAGTCTCCGACGCACCCCCTTCTGCGGGGGACACCCCCGCAACGCCCCCGCCACAATAAAACTCCCATCCGGCGTCGCCGGCCCCTCTTTTTCGGTTTGAGACCGGAAAAGAGGGGAAGAGGTTGCTTCGCAACGAAATACAATTCGGATGAAAGATTTTATCACGGGGGAAATAGGCGGATATATTTGGCAATATATCAAGATGTTAAAAGGGTTTCTGATGGGACTTTTAACGAAGGTATTTTCCGTGAATAGAAACGTATGTCTATCTTTCTCAAAATCAGCTGAATATTACGATTGTAATGCCCGAGTTCAGAAGCAGTGCGTGAATTTGTTGATTGACGCAGCGAAGCCGTATTTGTGCTTTTCGGGTATTTGGTTGGATGCGGGCTGTGGGACTGGATTGCTTTCTGGGGCGGTTCTGTCGCAATTTAAGGGACTTACTGTGTTTGGGGCGGACATTTCACTTCCATCGTTGGATATTTCGTCAAAGAAAACGAATCAGCCTGTTTTATTGTCAGACATTGATTTTCCACCAGTTATGGAAAGATCTCTTGACGGAGTTATGAGCTCGTCAGCGCTTCATTGGTCTTCTGATCCCATAAAAGCTCTTGACGAATTAAAGTCCCTTGTAAAAATCGGCGGATACATTGTTTTTTCTACATTTACAGCAAATACTCTAAAAGCATTGCGTGGCCTTCAGGAAAAAGCCGGTATTAATGTTCCAGCGTCATATCTCACCGCAAATGAATATCTTGAGGCTGTGACAGCTTCAGGCATGAAAATCCTTACATCAAAGCAAGTTATGCTCTACGACGATTTTCCTGATGCCATTTCAGCTTTAGAAAGTTTTTCGGCGATAGGCGCTAACCCAAGAAGGATGATGGAAATTACCGAAACACGCCGATTTATAAGCGATTATGAAGAGGCGGCGAGAAACGGTGAAATTGTAAGAAATGAATATGAAGTTTTGGTTGTTGTTGCAAAATCAATAGAGTAACTCGCCGATAACCCATTAATAATCTTCCGTTCCAATCTGAGCCCATTTGCTTTGTCCGATCTTACACAAAATGACAGGGAAATCTCACTGCAATCTGTAGCGATGGTAACTCGCAATCCATTTCTGTCAAGTCGGGATACGGGAACGTTTTGTAACGATTTTTGAAAATGTTTGGAAAAATGAAATAGGCAGGAAAAATCCTCCGTAGGTTTTTCCAAATCCGCCAGATTGACATAATCACACCAATTCATTATCTTATACATACCTTCGGGTATGTAATTATGAAAAAGACAAAAGAACATACAGAGATTTCGAAATTGCGGATTCTCCTCGCTGCAGAGGAGGAGTTCTGCCAGCATGGTTACGCCGGAGCGAACATCAACAGCATCGGCAAAAACGCCGGAATGACCAAGGGTGCCGTGTTCTGGCATTACAAAAACAAGGTTATGCTGTTCAGGGCAGTTGTGAACCGGTCGATAGATAAACTCAAGGAAATGAATCGCGAAACCTTTGAATCATCCGGTGATATTCCGGTGATCGAACGATGCCGCGAGGTTCTGAAGCGCCTCATCAAAGACAAGGCATTCGATATCCTGATCATAATGACCGATGCCGATGCGACGGGAGAGATACCCAAGGAGATTTTCGCGGAATTCTTTGATGCAACATTCAAAATCTTCAGTGATTCAGTTCAAAGTCTCGACGATGCAAAGACACGCGGCGAACTGCGGCAGGATACCGATCCCGAAGCAATCCTTCTTACGATAAATCTCATTCTTACCGGATTTGCCAAAATCAAACAGCTTAAAGCGCTGTCGCTTCCTCTCAACAAACAAATCGACAAAGATGTCATTTTGAACATGATCTTTAATGGGTTACTGTCTTATCAGATAAAGAACTGACTTTTTTTAACCACGATACATACTTTGAAGAATGTAAAAGAATATAAAAACGCGAAAGGAAACGGAATGAAGAAACAGAGGATCGTTGCAACCGGATTGTGCCTGCTTTCTGCCGCGATTTGTGCCAGCTCGCAGGGATTGTTCGAGAGCGTACAGACCGATAGTTCCACAGCTCAGAGCAGCACAAGCGTTGCTGCAAAGCCGGTGGATTTCAGCGGATATGTGAAGGGTGCGGTTTTTGGCGGGTATAGTTCCGCGCATGATCTGACGATCTTCGGAGCTTATGGGCAGGCTGCTGCGGTGCTCGATGCTCAGAAAGCGAACGTCGGAAAACTCCATGCTGAAGTACGGCTCAATGCCGGAAAGGATCGCGGAAACGAGGCGGTGAACTGTGACGTTCGAGAGGCTTGGGGAGCGCTTGATCCGGCGGGATTCAATCTCAAGGTTGGTCGTCAGATAATCGTCTGGGGACGTGCTGACGCTGTTAATCCGACGAACAATATCACACCGAAAAATGAACTTGTTCTCTCATCGGAGAATGACGATTCGCGCCTTGGCAATGAGCTTGTCTATGCAGACAAAAAGATCGGCTGTTCAAGCATTCAGGGCATCTGGGTTCCGTACTATCGCGCCGATGTAATTCCGATAAACAGTTCGATCATGCCTGCAGGTATAAGTCTGAAAGATCCTGTCTACCCCGATATGAAATTCCGTAACGGCGGTTACGCACTTCGCTGGGAACTCAACGCACCTTCCGTTGATGGTTCACTTTCCTATTTCAACGGATACGCAACACTTCCCGGATTCAATTATTCGCTCGACGCAACGGGTATGTCGCTTGTTCCGACGGCCTACCGGATGCAGGTGTTCGGCGGGGATGTTTCGAGCGCTATCGGAAGTGTTGGATTACGCGCCGAACTTGCCGTGAAGGTTCCGTATGACCGCAGCGATGACAAAATCTACATACCGCAGTCTTACGGACAGGCCGTTGTCGGCGTCGATAAATCCATCGGTAACTGGAGTGTGCTTCTGCAATATTCGGGGTTGTATGTGATCGACTACAAGAAAGTTGCCGATCCGGTTCTGACAGATCCGAGCGACCCGATTGAATTGCAGATCTACGGCGCAGGGCTTGCCAAAGCAAACATGGAACGCATGAACCGCCTCTTCACAGGCACTTCCGACGAGCTGAGTCATTCAGTGACTGCCAATGTGCAATGGAACACCATGCACGAGACTCTGCATTTCAAATTAGCCGGTTTGTATAACTTCACAACAAATGAATACGCGGTCGTTCCGGGTGCCTCTTATGATGTAGCCGATGCCGTTTGCCTGAGTGTTGGCGGAAGGTACCTCGAAGGCGACAAGGGATCAATGAGCCATCTGGTGAGTAACCTGATGAGCACCGTATATGCAGAACTTAAACTGTCATTCTGAAAAAAGATCTTTAACAAAACAGCAGGGATATTTAATGAAAAAGAACTCGTTTGTAGTAAGATTCCGGTGGCCGATACTTATCGGAACATTGCTGATCACGATTATCATGGGAACGCAACTTCGCAAAATCGCGATTGATACCGATCCCGAAAATCTCATTCCATCAACGATGTCGTCGCGTGTTGACACCAAGAAGATCGAAGATGTCTTCGGGCCAAATGACGGGCTTATAATTCTTATTCAGGGCAGCGACATTCTATCCGAGAAGTCATTGCAGCGGATTAAATCTATCAGCAGCGATTGTCACGCAATCACCGGAGTGAAGACCGTGATGTCGCTGTTCGATACCAAGCGGATCACAAGTCAGGACGGGGCGATGATTGTTTCCCCCGCTGTCGAAAGTATCCCCGTAACGCAGGCCGGACGTGATTCATTGAAGGCATTGCTTCTCGACAATGAACTTGCACGCGATATGGTTGTGTCGAGGGATTTTAAGTCCAGCGCGATAATGCTCAGCCTTGCAAAGGGCGCAGATCAGGCCGATGCGTATAACAAAACAATGGCGGTGATAAAGAAATATCCGGGCGATGAAAAGATTATTGTTGGCGGACTTCCTGCTTTCATGACTGTCATTCGCAACGATGTCCAGAAGGATAATATCGTTCTCATTTCATTGTCGCTTGTTGTGATGCTGCTTGTTCTCTTCAGTTTTTTCAGGCGGCTTCGCGGAGTTCTGCTGCCGTTTATTACCGTGATTGTGTCGATCGTTTTCGGCATGGCGCTGCTGCCGATCATGGGATGGAAGGTGACGATGATTTCGATCCTTCTGCCGCTGATGGTCGTGGCATTTGCCAACAATTACGGCCTGTATCTCATTGCGAAATACAAGGAGATCCGCGCGGCTGACGATACGCTTTCCGCCGCAGAGATTGCAGGCGAAAGTTTGAAAGCTCTTTACAAGCCGATTCTTTTTACGGGCTTCATCACGATCGTTGGAATCCTCGGACTTATGACACATGTAATGATTCCGGCAAAGCAGATCGGTATTGCGGCGGCGCTTGCGATTGGATTTTCGCTTATCGTAACGCTGCTTGTCATTCCGGCAATTCTTTCGATCC
>CAIOZP010000383.1 GCA_903862805.1 uncultured Fibrobacterota bacterium | reverse complement strand
GGTTGACAACGGCGACGGAACAATCACCGACAACAACACCGGCCTGATGTGGCAGAAGGTTGACGGAGGGGAAATGGCGATAGAGGCGGCCGCTCCGTACTGCACGGCCCTGACCCTCGGCGGTTATTCCGACTGGAGGCTTCCCACCGGCATGGAGCTGTTCAGCATAAACAATTTCGATCACCTCAATCCAGCGCTTGATACGAGCAAGTTCACGAAGACCACCGCAGAGTACTGGTGGACCAGCGAACACCGCGCTGATGTGGACACCCTGATATGGGTCGTCAATGCAGGCGGAGGGATCGGGGCTCATCCCAAATCCGAAACGGTCAGCGCAGGCGGAACCAAATCATTCCATGTCAGAGCGGTGAGGAATCTCATCAAGACAACCTTCTCCGTCTCGCGCTTCACCGACAACGGCAACGGAACGATATCCGACAACTACACAGGTCTGACATGGCAAAAATCCCAGGCGACGGATACGATGAGCTGGGAGGATGCCCTCGCATACGCAAATGCGTCTACACTCGCAGGTAAATCCGATTGGAGATTACCCGATGCCAAGGAAATCCAGTCCCTCAACGATGTCGCATCTGTCAAGCCGTGCTTCGACACGACATATTTCCCCGATCTGCTTTCCGGGAATTTCTGGTCATCTACCTCGATGTTCATGAGGGACACAGTCGCCTGGTACATGAGCGCCGATTACGGGATTGTCACCTATTGTGCTAAGACAGTGAAGCAGCACGCCATTCTGGTGCGCGGGGGAATGGATGCGAAGAACCTCGGGATCGCCGATACCGTCATTCCCGGCGGTGAATTCCAGATGGGCGACCATTTCGGATTTGTCGATCCGAGCCATCCGAGTGACGAGACACCGGTTCACACAGTTGACATTGATTCCTTCCGAATGGCAACAGACCTTACGACTACGCGGCAGTTCCTTGCCTACCTTAATTCAGAATTTCTTGCTGGAAACCTTGCAGTAAAAAACAACAACGTCTATGAATCCAGCGATACCGTCAACGCACTCTGTTACTCATATCAAGATTCCGTCTGCTACAGCATCGGTTACAACGGCAAGAATTTTTACATGGCTGACTTCAGGGCCGATCACCCGATGGTCGGAGTAATGTGGCAAGGAGCGGTATCCTACTGCAACTGGTTGAGCACTCAGAACGGACTCGCCCCGTGTTATAATCTGTCAACGGACAGCTGTGATTTCTCGAAAAACGGATATCGTCTCCCGACAGAAGCCGAATGGGAATACGCGGCACGCGGCGGACACACCAATCCGTACCTTGTATATGTAAATAGCAATTCACTCGACACTCTTTCCACCAACCTGCCAAATTCAGGCGATCCGTTTGAATTCGGCTCTTATCCGCTGACCACACCGGCAGGTTTTTACGATGGCACAGTGAAGCAGAAATCCGACTACAACTGGCCCGGCACTGCCTCGACCTACCAGACACACAGCGATCTGAACGGCTTCGGTCTGCATGACATGCAGGCAAATGTATGGCAGTTGGTAAACGACTGGTACGGTCAGAATTATTACAGCACGAGTCCTACAGACAATCCGAAAGGTCC
>CAIOZP010000382.1 GCA_903862805.1 uncultured Fibrobacterota bacterium | reverse complement strand
TAACAGGAATACCGTAATAGGTAATAATAAAATCCCATGCACTGTCACTATCAAACCATTTATGTGTCGCTGTTATGCTACTATTCACTAAAGATGTATTTCCAGATCCCAACCAAATACTTTGTTGGGAATATATCTGGGTACCTGTTTTTTTGTCAGTCAATGTGAATGTGCCGGACATCAATCCTGAAGAAATAATTTTCCCAACTATTAGTCCATCCCAACCTGTTTCGTCTGGAGCTGGGCGTACACTAAAATTGGTGCAACAACCCACTGTGTCAATTGAAGAAACCAATATGGGCGCAGCAATCGACCTACTAACAAAAAAACAAAGCGATACACCTACGGCGGATTTAATAAAAGATAAATGTTTCATGATGTACCTTTTCTAAAAGTTGAATTATTTAGCTTCCAATTATAATAGCGGTATACCTCTTCGGATAATGAGTGGGATTTGGCTGAACATAACTTTTCCCAAGTAATGGATTTGAAAATAACAGATTCCGGAACTGTGTTTGTAACCCCATTATCATTAATGGTGATACCAAGTACACAGAAATGCCTTTTGTTTCGGAATATTTTCTTTCCATATTTTTCAAGGAACTCTCCACGAAGCTGTATTTGATCTTTTGTTCCAGATTTACCTTGATGTTGACCAACAGAAGACGTCCATTTGGCTTCACAGAGAATCACAGTATCTGAAGTAATGATCCCAACATCAATCTCTGGGCCGCCTGAAACAAGTGTGTCTGGGTGCGGGATCCTTCTCCATAAGAATATCTCTGCGTTATCCGTAGAAGCAACAGCGGGTAGATTAATCGCCTTGAATAACTCTGAAACCCATTGCTCTTTTATGGCTTTTCCGGCGTAGGAAATGGTTCCAAATACAGACCAGGTTATTGCATCCTCACTATGGATAGACTGTAAATCACAATAGTATCCAAGGCTATCAGTGCATTTTTGTTTATCATCGCTAGCAAAGTTGTTATCGTTGCCTTTGTATAGTTTTTGAACAATCTCTATGGGTGGCCAATTAGGCATACCTGTTCGGATCAAGTTATTGAAAGGATCAGAGAGCACAGGAACCTTACCTCCTTTGCTATAAGCGACTTGGACATCTTTGCCATTCCAATCTTTGTCTATCACTTTGGCCTCGCTACTGTTGGCAATGAACGCGAATTAAGAATCTGGCACACGAATATATAACAGTCTTCGGCAATGTACGCTTGAGAAGGTGGTCAGATCGCATATTTCAAAGTTTAGAGGTTCCTACATTGATTAATATCGGGTGTATTCCAGACAGTTCATTCGGCTCTTAATCCAGTTTGAAATTCTGTCCCAGATATACCGCTCTCGCTTCGGGATTGTCGGCGAGTTCCCTTGCCGTTCCGTCGAGAAGAATTCTTCCTTCGGCAATGATGTAAGCGCGGTCGGTGATACGCAGTGTTTCGCGCACGTTGTGGTCGGTTATGAGTACGCCGTAGCCGCGTGTACGTAGGTCGTGAACGATGCTCTGGATGTCTTCGACGGCGATTGGATCGACACCGGCGAACGGTTCGTCCAGCAAAATGAAATCGGGATTGATCGCAAGGCAGCGAGCGATCTCGACACGACGGCGCTCTCCACCGGAAAGCGTGTAGCCGAGGCTGTTTTCCAGGTGCGAAACATTTAGTTCGGCAAGCAGTTGACGCATGCGAATCTTTCGTTCGCGCGGCCCCATCTTCATCGTTTCGAGTGCGGCTAAAACATTTTCGCCAACGGTGAGCTTGCGGAAAATCGAGGCTTCCTGTGCGAGATAGCCAATGCCCATGCGGGCGCGTCGATACATCGCTTTGCCGGAGATGTTTTTTTCATCAAGCAGGATTTTTCCGCTGGTCGCGCGGATCATTCCGGTAATCATATAAAAGGTCGTTGTTTTACCGGCACCATTTGGGCCGAGCAGACCGACCACTTCGCCCTGACGAACCGTGATCGAAACGCCGTTGACCACCGTGCGCTTGCCGTACTTGCGCACCAGTCCTTCGGTGCGGATCACGCGCCCGCTTGCCGATGGCTTTATAGACGAGTCATCGTGAGAGGCTGGCCGCGCCACTGCCTCTTTGTCAAGCACATTTTCGTTTGTCTGAATCTCTGTATCGGACATTTTATTTCCCCGGATTGTCTGCGAAGTAGGTTCCGCGCACGCCGCCGCGAATTTCAAGAAACGCGGTTTTGCCTTCGCGGAAGAAGACTCTGATCGTATCGCCGCTCGCAGAATTGTAGTCGCGGCAGGTACTGTCGTCGGCAAAATATACGCTCTGTGCATTGCCGGAAATCGTGAGCCGGTGCGCTTTTCCGCGCAAGAAATCTAGCTTCATCGATTTACCGCTGGCAGTGTTGACGCGGCTCTTGTCGTTTGACGAATGCGAATTGAGCATCGCCGAGCGCCAAGCATCGATCGATCCGATTTTGTCGGAATCGCCCATCGTCATGTACATGCTATCAGATGCAAGCTCGGTAATGGATGTATCGTTTTTCGTTTCGTCACGTTCTTTCTGAATGCCCTTTGAACTGCCGACAACGCAGGCTCCGTGCAGTTTGTTGTTTACGAAAAACAGATCGACTGAGTCGCCTTTGAGCGTATTTGTTTCGTAGTTGACAATAGGAGAAATCCGCAGTTTTGCATG
>CAIOZP010000381.1 GCA_903862805.1 uncultured Fibrobacterota bacterium | reverse complement strand
GGTCAGGAGTCCGCAGAGAGTCCGCAGTCATCGCATAAATGTGGTTAAACATGCTTAAACTGTCCCTATTTGCCAGATCGTCTTGATATGACATCTTGAATGAAATTTGATGCCATGTCATTTCGGCAGATAGTAAATCTATCATAAAAATGGCGATTTTAAGCATATTTTGGCCACTTCACAAAACAAAAGGCCCGGCAGGTTTTCACCCACCGGACCCTGAGTTTGGTAGCAGAGGACAGACTTGAACTGTCGACCACTGGATTATGATTCCAGTGCTCTAACCAACTGAGCTACTCTGCCATTCGCCGCGTAATATACGAAATATTGGGAGACATAGTCAATGCACTTTTTGCATCAGACACGAGGATCATTTCAGCTCGGTCTTTGCGACAATCTCAGAAAAGATCTCAATCGCTTTGTCGATTTCATCATACGAAACCGTTAGCGGCGGCAAGAACCTGATCGTGTTGTTTCCCGCTTTGACAAGCAAAAGACCACTCGCCCGACAGGCTTCGAGGATCGGCTTCGGCTCGGCAGAAAACCGTGCGCCAACCAGAAGTCCTTTGCCAAGAACTGCCGTGATCGAATCGCCTCCATTTGCAAGCGCGACTAATTTTGCCTTGAGAAACTCGCCCTTCTGATGAACTTCCTTGAGGAAGGTTTTCTTCGAAACGACATCGAGAAGCGCGGCACCAAGCGCACAAGCCAGCGGATTCCCGCCGAAGGTTGTTCCATGATCGCCGGGGGCAATTGCGGAAACCGCATCGGCAGTTGCAAGCACAACACCAAGAGGCAGACCGCCGCCGATCGGCTTTGCGAGCGTCATAATGTCGGGAACAATTCCGCTGTGTTCGTAGCACCAGAGCTTGCCGGTCCTGCCGGTTCCGCACTGGATCTCGTCGAAGATCAGCGCTATCTTTTTCTTTTTGGTATAGTCCCTCAAAAACGCGAGGAACTCGACGCTCGCCTCATTAACTCCGCTTTCGCCCTGAATCGGCTCGACAATGACCGCCGCAAATTTGTGGGCATCGAGAATCTTTTTCGTTTTGGCAACATCGTTGAACGGCGCGTAGTGAAAGCCTTCAAGCATCGGGCCCATTCCCTCGTGGAACTTCGCTTGCGCCGTTGCAGACAATGCGCCGTAAGTCCTTCCGTGGAATCCCTGCTCGAAACTCAGCACGTGGAATTTTTCGGGATCAATCGCCGAAGCTTTTTTCCTCGCGAATTTTATCGCTGCCTCGTTGGCTTCGGTTCCGCTGTTGCACAGAAAAACTTTTTCGGCAAAGCTCAGCTTCACAAGCTTTTTCGCGATGTCAATCTGCGGCTGACTGTAGTAGAGATTGCTGGTATGAAGGATCTTTGCTGCCTGATCCTTCAATGCCTTCGCAATCGCTTCGTGCCCGTGGCCCAATGCCGAAACTGCGATGCCTGTTCCGAAGTCGAGATACTTCTTACCTTTCGCATCGGTGACAACAGAACCTTTACCCGAAACAATTGCCTCACCGCCCCTGGCGTATGTATTGACAAAAAGAGAATCAAATTTACCCTGATTCATATTAACTCCTATTTAGACGCGCGAGATTTTCTCACGCATGAATTGTTGTTCCGGCGGCTTTGGCCGGATCGGTTTCCTCGGCAAGGGTTTGCGGCCCGTGCCATTGACAGATGTGAACATTCTTCGCACCGCGAGCGATCACTTCGGCTGCATTGCGCAGCTTCGGGATCATGCCGCCGGTCACATGGCCGTCGGCGATCAGGCCTTCTATTTCGTCGGTGCGGATGCTTCGTCGAACCGCGCCGTCAACCTTCACGCCTGGCACATCGGAGATATACACGAGATGATCTGCCTCAAGCGCAATCGCGGCCTCGGCGGCCGCGTTGTCGGCGTTCACGTTATAGATACCGCCATCGTTGTCGCGGCTGACCGGCGAAATTACCGGAACAATTTTCGCATCGAGCAAAAGTCTTACAGGTGCGGTGTTCACGGCAACGATGTCGCCGACGAATCCGATGTCCTGTCCGTTTACCAAAAGCTTTGTGGCTGTAAACAGCGAACAGTCAACGCCGGAAAGTCCACATGAATTGACACCACGCGAAAGGAATTTATTTACGATGCGTTTGTTGACGTCGCCCGAAAGAACCATCTGCACAGCCGACATGGTTTCAGCATCGGTGACGCGCTGACCTTCGATGAAGGTGAATTCCTTGTTGAGCAGCCCGAGCTGACGTGCGATGTCTTTGCCGCCGCCGTGAACCACCACCGGGAAGTCGCCATTCTTTTGCAGAAGCCCGCAGGCATCGGCAAGTTCTTCGAGAAGTCCGGCGGCATCAACTGTGGATCCGCCAATTTTTACGCACACCGTTTTCATGAAGCTTCGGTTCCTTTGGATTTGATTGGCGCTAAAATGAAATCTGCCAATCAAAAATCCAAATTATCTTGTGTCGGCAGCTTTCTTTTTCAGCTCATACAAAACAGCCAAGGCATCACGTGGACTCATTCCGTCAACGTCGAGATTCTGTATCTGCGAGATCAGTTCGACTTTGTGCGCATCCATCATGTTGAGCTGGATTCCGTTGAAAAGATCCTGCTGGATGGCTTCGGGTTTTGCTTCGCGGTGACGTGCGAGAACCGGCTTGTGCTCGGGAGTGAATTCCATGTTTTCGAGATTGCCTAAAATCTCTTTCGCACGGCTGATAACTGCAAGCGGAACACCTGCGAGCCGCGCCACCTGAATGCCATACGAATGATCGGATCCACCCTCGACGATCTTGCGCAGGAAGATGATTTTATCGTTCCATTCCTTGACGGAAATGTGGCAGTTGCGGATGCGCGGAAAAAGCAACGATAGCTCGGTAAGCTCGTGGTAGTGCGTTGCGAAAAGCGTGCGGGCCCTACGGCCAGCGGTCTCGTGAAGATATTCGCAAACCGCCCAAGCGATAGAGATGCCGTCGAAGGTTGATGTTCCTCTTCCCACTTCGTCAAGGATCACAAGGCTGCGGTCGCTCGCGTTGTTGAGAATATTTGCGACCTCGATCATTTCAACAAGGAAGGTTGATTGACCGCGTGCGAGTCTATCGCTTGCACCGACGCGGGTGAAAAAGCGATCAACGATTCCGATCTCTGCCGATGCCGCCGGAACGAACGATCCCATTTGAGCAAGTATAGAAATGATCGCCGTCTGTCGAAGGTAGGTTGACTTACCCGCCATGTTTGGGCCTGTGACCAATGTGATCTGGCGCGCACCATCTTCGAACAAGGTGTCGTTTGGAACGAACTGCTCGGCCGGGTTCATCTGCTCTACAACCGGATGACGACCGTCGGCGATGGCCATGCCGATGCCATCGGTGAGAATCGGTCGGCAGTATCGCCACTCGGCGGCAACGCGCGCGAGTCCGGAGAAAACATCGAGTTCTGCAATCGCCTCGGCCGCGCGCTGAATGCGTCCACAATGAACGGCCACGCGCTTGCGAAGCTCAACAAACATTTCGTATTCCATGACGGTGAGCTTCTCTTCGGCGCCGAGTATGCGGCCTTCCATTTCTTTAAGCTCGGGCGTGAGATAGCGTTCGGCGTTGGCGAGAGTCTGTTTGCGGATGTAGTTGTCGGGAACCGATGCGCTGTTGGCGTTGGTGATTTCGATGTAATAACCAAAGACCCGATTGTATCCAACCTTGAGCGTCGATATGCCGGTGCGCTCGCGCTCCTTCGCCTGCATGTCGGCGATCCACTGCTTGCCGTTGATCGAGGCATCTCTCGTTTCGTCAAGCTCGGCCGAAATTCCTGGACGAATGATTCCACCTTCGCGAATGGCAAGCGGCGGTTCATCGACAATGAGATTTGTGATCTCGGAGGCAAGCTCGGCAAAGCCACCAAGCGCGCTTGACAAGTCGCGAATACGTCCGACGGTACTGACCGAAATAGTTTTTGATATTGATGGGAAAACATCGAGCGATTTTGCCAGTGCGACAATATCGCGGGCATTGGCGCGCTCGAAAGTCACCTTGCCGATAAGCCGTTCTATGTCGGCGATGCTGCGCAAAATCAGCGACAACTCACTTCGCGCGAAGGTGTCGGCCTTGAGCCAGTCAACGCAATCGAGACGCTCGTTAATCGCAATTTTTTCTTTGAGCGGACGAGTGAGCCAGCGCCGCAAAAGCCGCGCGCCCATTGCTGTTGCCGTTCTGTCAATCGCAGAAAGCAGCGTGCCTTCGGTCTCGCCGGTCTGCATCGGACGCAAAAGCTCGAGTCCGCGAATGGTCGCAGGGTCGAGTTCGGCAAACTCAGAAAGACGTTTCGGCTTGATTCCGGAGATGTGTTTCAGCTCGTTGCGCTTTTGAGTTTTCAGATACGAAAGCAAAGCGCCTGCGGCACTGAGACCACAGGTGAAACCAGAAAGTCCGAGGCCTTCAATTGAGGCCAGATCAAAATGATCGGTAATGGTTTTTTCAGCAAGTGCCGGAATGAATTTCGACGAAACCGAATAGCTTACAAAAACACCGCGTAATGTCTCCTTGACAAGTGCGATAAGTTTGTCGTCGGCTTCTTCGGAGAGAAGCACCTCAAGCGGCTCGGTTCTGGCAAGCTCTTCTTCAATTGCCGAAGCCGCAACTTCTTCAACAGTGAACTCGCCGGTGGTCAGGTCGCAAACGGCAATACCAGCAAGCGTTTCGCTTTTGTAAATTGCGGCAATGTAGTTGTTCGAGCGTTCATCGAGAAAAGCATCTTCGGTTGCGGTTCCGGCGGTAACGGTTTCGACGATGTCGCGTTTGACAAGACCTTTGGCGGTCTTTGGATCTTCGGTCTGCTCGCAAACTGCGATGCGATAACCGGCCTTCACAAGCCTGTGCGCGTAGCGATCGAGCGCGTGATACGGGAAACCAGCAAGCGGGGTTTTATCGGCACCGCCATGATTGCGGCTTGTGAGCGTGATGCCCAAAACCTTCGATGCAATCTTGGCGTCTTCGTTGAATGTCTCGTAGAAATCGCCCATACGATAAAGCAGAACCGTCTCAGGATTCGCTGCCTTGATCGCCATGTACTGCTTCATCATCGGCGTGAGCACAGCTGGATGTTCGGATTCTCTTTCTGTCAACTGATCAGGAAGATCTTTTTCTGTTTCCATAAGACAAAAAGCCCGCGCCCTCTGAGACAATTTCTGTTTTATATATGTGGAGAAAAATACAGCGGGCCGGAGAGAGTTGGTTGACAAAAAGGCCGGAATCTTCAGGCTCCGGCCTTCATACATCAATGAGAATTCTCATCCGCGATGAATATCTTTTTCAATCTCAACCGGGTGGCAGAATGACAAGCTTCTTCACGGCACTCTTTGTCACCTTTTCCTGTCCGCTCACTTCGGAGTCGGGTGAATGCAGAAGCACGCGGTAAAGATAGACATTCGGTGGCATAGGTTTGCCTGTTGCATCGCGAAGATCCCATTCGGCTCCGTTGGCCGCGTTCCGCATTACTCTTACGAGTCTGCCGGAAAGTGTATAGATGAAAACATCGGCGTAGATATTGGTCATCTGAACCTGCGGATGAATGACACTTTGCTGATAGAAAAATTTCGTTGACTTGCCGACCCGTGCCGGATTCGGATAATTGAAAACATCGCCGAGCTTTACGTCGGCCTCGTCGGTGATGGACAGTGTAACCGACTTGCGGGAAAGGTTGCCGAGCATGTCTTTCGCAGAAGCGTTCAGCTGATAATTGCCTGGAGCAGCTTTGCCCTTGTCGAGCTGGATCACGGTGCTGCCACGCTTGTAATTGCCACCGGAAAACACGAATGTTCCGTTGTAGTTCTGTTCAGGAAGAAGTCCGGGAATCTCTGCGCAGATACCTTCGTCAGGGCCGGTGCCGTTGACATCAATACCGCTTTCGTCGTAAGCCTCAATCGAGAGGATAAGCGGAAGGAAAGCCTTGATTGTGTCCGAAGGAAGAGAGAACGAATAGTTGGAGTTGAACTTGGCAGAATCGCAAACCGGTTTGATCGCGATTACCGGCCCGGTCTTGTCGCTGAGAGTTGCCGACGACGATATGCCGTGGAACACGATGTCTCCGCGGTAACCTCGCGCACATCGATCGCCGTTCCACGCGAAGGCCTGAAAACGGACACCTTTTTTATCGAAGGGCAGATTGCGCGGGAGTATCGCTTTGAACGAGAAGTGTCCGCGAACCACGGGCACGAGTCCGCTCATGATCGGAGCGCCAGGCATATTGTAGGTCACCTGATGCGACGGGAAATCCTTTATATATTCGGGCTGGGTGGACATTGAAAGCCCGTCCTTGCGGGTGACCGAATCGTTATCGGGCTGAAACAGTTCGATTGAAACATAAGACGAACCCGAATCATACGATGAAGCAACTGCACCTCCCGTCATGACACGGCCAGAAAACACCACAGTCTGGAGTGCCTTGAGTGTGTCTTTGGCTGTATCAGAAACAAGCATTGATACAAGCACCGTATCGGGCGAGTAAGCCGACCGAACCGATGGATCTCCGAGGTAGCAGTAGTACGGAACATAGTTCTTTTTTTTCGTCGTAGAAAGCTGTGTCGAAAGGTACGCCTGCCCGAAACAGAGATTTCCATCACCGGTCGAAAGAAAATTGAAAAGTGATTTAGCGAGTGGTCCGTTGTCGCTGACATATGCCGTGCGCGTTGCGGCGATGGATCCGATAGTTCCTTTGTCACGGGCAAAGATCATCTTGTCGCAGAGGCACGAGGCGCCTTCTGCAGGTTCGTCGAAATAACCGACTGAGCAGGAAAAGGAATTCATCAGGGGATATTTCTTTTTGTTGGTGAGGCTCGCAATACTTGATGCATTCAAAATACCTTCATCCGCCCAGGCACCTTCACCGCCGTGGCCGACCCAGTTGATAATTGAGATGCCGTTGTTGAGCTCGTTGATTATTGCGGTGGCAGCGGCTGGTTTGAGCGCTGTCGAATTACACGGATATTCAAACAGGTTCACCTTGCGGATTTCGGCCGACGGTAGTTCGGATCTGAGTATTGCGCCGATCGAGTCGCTGGTCAGAACGTGAACAATGCCATCCTGAACATTGAAGCCCTGCCTGTCGTCGTCGGAGACAAGCAGATACCGATTGCGCCATTCACCGAACTCGGCGGTATCACCTTCGTATTGGATGATTTTATCAACGGCAGTTTTTGCATCATCCTCCGAAAAGCAGTTGATACGTCCAAGAATGACGGACGGGTTCGTGAGTGAATTAGGATTATTGTCGGTATAGCCGACTATCGAGAAATAACCATCTTCGCATTTTTCATCATCCGATTCATAAACCGGCAGATAAACTTTTTTTGTGGTTATCACATTTTTATAGTCCCAGTGACCGCCGCCGAAGAGCAGCACAAAGTCGGGCTTTCCCTTCCACCCGACAGTCCTGTCTGTATCCATGACATTGACCAGAAAGTTTCTGATGGCAGTAGGATCGGCGGTTCCGCCGGAGAAATTCCGGTAGATGTCTTCTGCATTGATAACCACAGGATTGTGTATCACGGAACGTTGCTTTGATGCAATGTGCTGCTTGTGCTCGGCGAGCTGTTCGGCGAGGTCAAGATAATCCGGCGGGGCAATTATTATCATGTCTGCGGAATTCGATGAAGACATTATATCGGTTACAAGATACGGCTTCTTAGCTTCGGCAGAAAGTCTCTGCGCATCGACCGGAACGGATTTGAAAGCGGATGCCCGCGAAACGACGTATTGATACCCGAGGTTGGCAGTGTCTATCCATGTGCAGAACGTTTTTCCGGTGTACGATCCGACCAGTTGCACGGAGGCTTCCAAAGGCGCGATCCGGAAAATCCATGTTGTGTCGGACGCGACAAGTCCGTCAAGGCGGTATTTTTTTATTGTCGGAACAACCTTCGCCACGTCTGTGGTATCAGAATAAATCCGCATGACCGAATCGGAGCCGAGATTCATCTTCCTGTAATAGCCAAGGTCAAGCGACACTATCTCCGCCGGAGATGATTTGGTCCCACCGGAGTACTGGACACTCAATGTGCATGTTCCCTGTTTCCCGATGCCCCATTTGTTCATGGCGCAGTTGAAGCCGTTGCTGCTAACAAGCGAATCTTTTCCTAATGCGGCAACTACCGTGGTAGATGTAGAAACCGTAAGCATTGCGCGACCGACTTTTGAGGTGTCTATGCCGGGTAGATCGTGGCTGTCGAAGATTTGCTGGAACATGTTGTTCGAGAGGGTGAGGCGTGTCCAGATCCAGTGACGGGAACCTTTCGATGGCTCCATCGTGCTCGATTCATTGACGTAGCGCAGATCCTTGCGCTGAGCAAATTTCACCCTGTTGTAAAACTCTGTCTGGGAATCTTTAAGCATTGTATCGGGTTGAACAAGATTACTCACATCGGTTCCCGCTCCGTCAAGTGCCAGCCAATAACTTCGGGTTGCCGAATAATCGTTACATTTGAATACCGGAGCCTTCTGTTTTGCGCTGTCTGTCAGCCAGCCGTTCGGGCCGGTGATGCAGGCGAGGATTCGGTCTTTGCTTCCCAGTAGTCCATTTTTATTGGCGGCAATTTTTAGCAGAGGAACTTTTATTATTCCTGCCGGAATGCCGCTGGAATCGGGCAGATGTTCGGGAAGATTTCCGCGGGTTGCAGTGTAGAGTGAAATATCGCTTACTCTTGCTGTCGTTCCGAAAAGCCTGTAAATATCAGCGGAGTCAATGCTGAGGACTCCACCTTCGTGATCGGTCATTTCGTTAAAGCCCGAAACACCATCGCCGATTTCAAATCTGACCAGCTTACTCGACAGGGCCGGAAGTGAAAGCCTTTGCGACGCGTGTGCCTTTGCAAGCGCATGACTGCCAACCGGCCCATACCAGCAGAATCCGTTGGCAAGGTTCAATACGGAACTTTTGCAGGCAGACCAGAATGCTCCCGATGGAACGGTGGCGGTACCCGGCTTTGCCGCGCTCGGAAATGTCACGGTAATGCGCAACTGCGAAGCGCGAAAAAGCTGCCCCGATGAAAGGCGAACCGGAGACAGTATCAGCTTCATGACGCGAATCGTTCTAAGGTAACTGATCTGCTTTGCGGCGAGCCAATCGCCGGACGAAGATAGCAATGTTGTATCAATCGCGAGTTCGGCGGCTGGAAGAGTGGATGTGCCGGATGCCTCAACGCTCACCGCCGCATCGCCGGATGGCGGCACTGCAATCATCACGCTCTGTGCCGGAAGCATTATGCCGCCCGGTCCGGCCACGGTTCCGGTCTGACCGTTGTACGTAGGCATGTATCCGGATCTGTCTTCGGCTTTGTGAAGCGAACAATCAGAAACGTCGATGGTGAATACGACCCGTGAGGTAGTGTTTTCGATGAGCTTAACGCTGGCTGACGTAAGCGATGCCGACATCAAAATGGCGGACAGAAGGGCTGCGGAACGCTGGATGACGGATAAACCGGTTTTCATGAATTTGCTCCGACGAAAATCTACAGGATCACGTGGCAGTATGCCCCGAAAAATAACACTCGGCTGTGGAGGAAATACGGAAGAGTCGGATAATTATTCCAGCGGATGAGCCGGTTGGATCAAAGACTATGCTGATTTGCGCAGGGAAAAAACGATAAAGGTGTAATCGAGACCAAATCTTTTCCACCTGGCAACCTTGTTGCAAGATGTCGGATCAAGCGGGCTGATCGGTTCCAATCCGTATTCAGCCGCAATGGCAAGCGCCGAAATGATTTCGTCTTTAGAGAAAATGTGGATTGGAGATCCGTAAGCGCACAGCCCGCTTGTATCAATTGGTGTTTCAAAGTAATCGGCAGAGGTGACAAGAACGCCGCCCGCCTTGAGTATTCGTGCCATTTCGCGGAAATAGTCGCGCAGGTTTACTCCGTGTTCGATCACGCTCATGCATGTCACTGCGTCAAAAGATTCCGGCTCGAATCCGGTTTGCGTTATGTCTGAATGAATGTATGAGATCGGCCCGCATCGAAGCGGTTTTTTGAAAACCAGATTTCCTGCGACAAGATTTTTATACCCATACAATGCCAGCCACGGAAGGATCATCGAATAGACCTCTCCTCCGGCGTCGAAGATCCGTGCATCAGTTTCGGTATTTCTCAGGATAAGATCCACGGCGGCAAGTGCATCCCAGTTTTTGGGAAGATCTTTTATGAGGGGAAGCCCCAGCTTGCGAATCTGCTTTATCGCGGATTCAACCTCCGTCTCGTTTTTCAGAACCGCATTGTGCCATGAAGCATCGGGGTGGTTTCTGGATTTATTTACGAACGCAAATCTGATGGCGTTGGTGGCCAGAATGATTTCTGTATCGAGTCGTTTTCTGATTGCTCTGACAAATTTCAGCATTTAATATCCGGCTGATAAAACCCCTGTAACTTTGGGTGGAAATATACATGTCGATGCAGAAACTTTACTGACTCATAGCCTGATCAATGCCCGTAAAGCGTCTTCAGTTCGGCAACGGTCGGATGTTCCTTGTAGAATTCTCCCTGCGGACCGAGATACCCGTCACGACGTTTGACGAGCTTCACCGGTGTGAAACTGCCATCGGCGTTTGGAATATTCACCACCGATGTGTCACCGTCGTGCTGACCCGATTTATCAACCACCACGACCTCTTCGCGCACCGGTTCCTCGACGATGATGTAGCCGTCATCGCAATGGCGGTACCAGTGATGATAGCCATAATAATAATCGTCGTGATCTACATGAACCGTCCGGTATTGATCGGGCAGTCTTCCGACGACCGTCCCGAAAGGAAGTGGCACCGAAAAGTTGCACCAGAACGACGGCCCCCATGCTCCGTGAGGTTGTGCTCTATAACGTCCGCCATCTGCAAACGCATTTGACGACATCAACAAAACCGCCGAAAGCAGTGCTACCGGAATGAAATCTGAATGCTTTTTCATAAACGCCTCCCGAATCATTTTTATATCAACCATTAATATACGACGCACAGAAGATTGCGTCTGTTTCCGATTTATTTCGGATCGGAGATGGGCGGTATTGCATCGGTGCTGAAACTATATTCGCTGACTATTGCCGGAGGAAAAGCAAACTGTGATGCGCACATTCAAAGATGTCGAATTTCGTGGCGAACCAATCATGTTCGCCGCTTGGCCCGGAATGGGAAATGTTGGTATAATCGCGATTGACTATATGCGAACCAAACTCGGTGCAATGCCATTTGCCGAGATAGATATGACACCGTTTTTCATCCCCGACGCGATTATTGTCAAAGACGGACTTGCACAACTTCCAGAAATTCCAGGCGCGGTTTTTCATTATGTGAGAGATCCGGCCATGATTTTTTTTGAAAGCAGCGCACAGATCGGCGGGCGAAGCGGGATCACGATCATCAAAGCGATTCTCGATGTGGCAGTCCAGTTCAATGTGCGTAAAATCTACACCGCTGCGGCTTTTTCGCAGCCAATGAGCCACAACGATGAATCGATTATCATGGCTGCCTGCAATAATCCGGAACTGCTTCCTACCATCACCGAACATCGCATCGAACCAATGCCGGAAGGTCAGATAGCCGGACAAAACGGCCTGCTTCTCGGCATTGCGGCATCGCAGTCGATCGACGCCTGCTGCGTCCTCGGAACCATTCCGAGTTTCGCGGCCAACCTTTCGTATCCGAAGGCTTCGCTTTCTGTGCTTCGCACATTCGAGAGCATGCTCGGAATCTCGATAGACCTTGCCGACCTTGCCGAAAGCGTAGAGATTGTTGACCAGCATCTTGCCGCTATCGAAGATCGGATCCGCGAATACTTCCCGCAGGCAATCGAGAATTCCGGTGATGAAGAAGGCGACGAAGACAACGATCACGGGCAGATCCGCGAGATGAGCCACGACGAAGTTCCGCGCTACATAATGGACAAGATCGAGCGGCTTTTCACTGTTGTAAACAACGACCGCAGCAAGGCCGCCGACCTTAAAAACGAGCTTGATCGCTGGAATCTGTACGAGCTGTACGAACATCGCTTCCTCGACATCTTTCGCAAAAAGAATGATCTCGATCCGGAAGACGATCCTTCGGAAGGTAACGGGATCTGAGTTTTATTTTTCGCAGTTGTAAATTTCAAGAGGTTTATTAATGACACGGATGGAAGCCGCAAAAACCGGCATTGTCACAGACGAAATGAAACGCGCGGCCGAGATGGAGCATCTGCCGGTCGAAACGATCCGCGCAGGAGTCGCCGCCGGAACCATTTCGCTGGTTCGCAACAAAGACCGCAAAATTGATCCGCTGGTAATCGGCCGCGGTACGCGCATAAAGATCAACGCCAATATCGGAACGAGTTCGGCAAAGTCCGACATCGACGAAGAACTCGCCAAGCTTGCGGTCTCCGTCAAATATGGCGCCGATGCCGTGATGGATCTTTCGACCTCCGGCGATCTCGCCGAAATCCGTCGCAGAATCCTCGATAAAAGTCCGGTCGCTGTCGGCACCGTTCCGCTTTACGAAATGGCATTCGTCGCCAAAGCAAAGGGCAAGTCGATTCTCGAACTCAGCGCCGACGAAATGTTCGAAGTTATAGAAAACCATTGCCGTCAGGGTGTCGATTTCCTCACGGTTCATTGCGGTGTCACGATGGCGAGCGTCGCACGTTTCAAGCAGGCCGATCGGCTTGCAGGCGCAGTCAGTCGCGGCGGAACAATCATCATGGAATGGATTCATCACAACAAGGCCGAGAGTCCGCTCTACGCCGAATACGACCGCCTGCTCGACATCCTTGCGAAGTACGATGTCGCCATAAGTCTCGGCGATGGTTTCCGTCCGGGTGCGCTCAAAGATGCAACCGACCGCGCTCAAATCGAAGAGCTGGTGATCCTCGGCGAATTAGTCAAACGCGCCCGCGCAAAAAACGTAACGAGCTTCGTTGAAGGTCCCGGACACGTTCCGCTCAACCAGGTCGCCGCAAATATTCAGATACAAAAAACACTTTGCGACGATGCGCCCTTCTACGTACTCGGCCCGTTAGTCACCGACATATCGCCAGGCTACGACCACATCTCCGGCGCAATCGGCGGAGCAGTTGCAGGAATGGCCGGAGTCGATTTCCTCTGCTATGTAACACCTGCCGAACATCTGCGACTCCCTTCAATCGAAGACGTTCGCGAAGGTGTGATCGCCTCAAGAATCGCGGCACATGCGGCAGATGTTGCCAAGGGGCATCCGGGTGCAATCGAATGGGATCACGAACTCTCCCGCGCCAAAATCGCCCTCGACTGGGACAAGATGATTTCGCTCTGCGTCGATCCAGAAAAAGCGAGAGCCTATCGCGACAGTTTGCCACCGAGCGGTGACGGGCATTTGTGTTCGATGTGCGGCGAGTTCTGTGCGGTGAGAAGAAGTAATAATGTTGTCAGGGATAATAAGAAGTGAGAATAAGACCGAGGAAAATAAGAGGGAAGGGCTCCCGCCCTTAACAGGCTACTAAAGAAGTAGCTTCGAGAGGATTTGAGAGCGAAAACGAGTGAGCGAAGGAAGGTCATGCAGGCGATATTTGTAAAATATCGGCAAAT
>CAIOZP010000380.1 GCA_903862805.1 uncultured Fibrobacterota bacterium | reverse complement strand
CCCCTCTCTGAAGGAGAGGGGGGCAGGGGGTGAGGTCATTTGATAACAGGGCTATGTGCTTCTAATTCACACCGGATGATTAGTTTCCTGAATCGTCCGAACCCTCTGATGGGCCTCTGAGTTTTGAAAATGGAATGTCGTAACTGGCATACAGTCCGAGAAGCGGAATTGGTCGTTTCGTAAAGCTCAGTATGTGATATGACACCATCGGTTTGATACTCAGATATTTGATCGGCCAGAATGTGATCCCACCGTGAATGAGACAACCATCGCAATCGAAATTGTCCGTCTGGCCGGTAGTGAGATTGAAGGAGAAACCCGTAAACGCCGCCAT
The DNA here is from genome assembly GCA_903862805.1 of uncultured Fibrobacterota bacterium. GTDB lineage: Bacteria > Fibrobacterota > Chitinivibrionia > Chitinivibrionales > CAIOZP01 > CAIOZP01. The sequence continues at coordinate 17,534 of CAIOZP010000380.1, read as the reverse complement.
GTGTTTGTTTAGTGGCAGTTGCAGACCAAAGTTCGGTTGCGCCTGGATCATTGGTTCGGAGATATAGCCCGTATCGCTTGTAAGGTTCCTGTCCATGTAACCGCTTTTCCTGTCTGCCACCATAAGCCTGAACGTATAACGCACCCGCGGCTTTCTGAAAGTCGAATCGTATTTGCTTCCGGTGGATACCCAGAAACCTCCGGCGAACGATGGCTTGCGCAGGTCGCTGCCAGAACTCGTGACGGTTGAAGTCAAATAGCTTGAGGTTGTTGAATTTGAATATCGGTTGTAAGAAATATCGGGAGCCGAAGGGCCGTATCCATAGCCAAGCATAAGGCTTCCGCCGACCGAGAATCGTTTGGTAACTGCCACGCCAAAATCCAATCCGAACCTTTCACGCGGAAGAACCTGCGTTACCACCACAGTTTCAGGACCCGAGTAACCACCGGCGTCAGCATATGGGTTGATATGGTTTGTTGTAACATTGCCACTGTCCAGCGAAGATTTGCGCGGTACAACTTCGGCCCAGCCTTTTACGATAAGACTTTTGGCCGGTGTCGGTTCGCCTGTTTCCACGCCGGTGAGCATCGTTGCCTCTTCAGTGTAATAGTGACGGTAAGGAAACGCGGTCGAGGTACATCCTGATGATGTCAATGCAACAGCGACCGTGATTGACAACAGAGTTGCCCGATAGAATCCATTCGTGAATTTTACTGAGTATTTCATTTTGCGTCCTGTGAAAAGACTGTCAGAAGTTCATTGCTGCGATGCGGCAACAGTTGCAAAATACTTAATGTGTGAACATACCGAGCAAGCCTGAAAGAAATTTCGGCTATTAAAATCAACTCGCATTTCTTTCCGATCACCCAAAACGACCTTCCGATCCACGATTTTGCTTTCCGATCATGCCGAATCACTTTCCGATCCGAAAATTCGGCTTCCGATCAGTCAAAACCTGTTTCCGATCATGAATTTTGCTTTCCGATCCGAAAAAATAGCTTCCGATCATTGGGGATTCTTTCCGATCAACGATTTTGGGGTATTTGTGAAAAATTTCACTTGCCAGAAACCTGATGGAACTTCCTTCATCAAGCAAGCACTTTTGACGTTATCGAAGGTCGTCGTTTTGTTATCCTGTTTTAGTTGAGCAGTGAATGATCGAAGCGTTCCGCGAACAACGATTTCCCAGTTGGGGCAAAAATCTCATTTCTCCTTCGTATGGTCATGCCATTTTGTATCTTGATAAGGGCTTCCATAATGTCGTGAATGCTTTCTCTTTCTGTTATGAGGTGCATAAGTGAAACCGGTTCTATTGTCGATTTTTATTGGATTTTGGAGTGTGTTGCCGGTTTCGGCATCGATATCAGATGGATGTTTCCCGATTGCATTGGGTAACGAGTGGGATTACACGTTCATCGACACCGTGAGGTTCTCAGATGCTGGACCAATATATGAGAGTGATGAAATCCATTTCGGAACAGCATCTCTCCGCATTGCAAAGGTGGATCTGTATGACAGTTTATCCGGCTACTACAATGTTGCCGGACTGATAGAAAGAACCGTTACGACAACGGAATGTGTTCTGGTTGGTGGCGACAGCATTGTTCCGTATGACTCTGTATTTTCACCTGCCCGAGTCCGCGTCGATACGATAACTTTCGGGGATAGCGCCTTGCTTGTGCGGTTCGGGAGCGTGCAGTATGGAAGCGGTCAGTGCTACGCAATTGCAACAGAACCCGACACGTCTAAAGTGCACATTGAAGACCTGACAATCTTGCCTTTGCAGGTCAATCTTGATGGTTTATCGGAGGATGCATACAGATACAGTGCCGACACGGGAATGTCGCGTTGGGCGGCAACTCTAAACGACGCTATAATTCCCGTGATTCTGAGTCGAAACAGCCTTGAGGCCAATACCGATTTTTCAATACCCGATATATCATCATGGACTTGCGTACCCAATGTCGGTCCTGTTTGCTACGATGAAATCTATCCTTACAATTACCCCGATTTCGCCGGTGGTGGATCGAGGCGCAGACACTGGAAACTTTCAGAGTATAAGCCTGCGACATCGGTAATCGAAAAGGGAGCTATTGCGTCTTTGTCAAATCATCCCTCGGCAAGATTGCTTTCCGGCAAAGTGGAAATATCTGCGAAGTCTGCTGTCGATGCAGGAGTATATACCTTGTGTGGCAGAAAACTCGCATCAGGTAAAACAACCAACGGCCATCTCGAACTTCAGCTTCCTGTTGGATTCATTCAGCCTGTTATTGTGAGATTGTTGGGCGGGGGCGTGAGCACGAGTGTTTGCCTGATGTCTTTTTTGAGGTGAGTTTTAACTTTCGGCTGCTTGATTCCCATGGTTTAAGAAATCATGAAAATCCATATCTTCTGCACGATTTTTTTTTGATCAATCCATATACGTAAAAAGCCCAGTCCATTACAGACAGGGCTTTCTTGAATCGTCAATCGAGTACTATTACTGAATGATCAGCTTCTGCGAAAATGCCGAATTCTTGATATTCATTTTTACGAGGTAAGTTCCTGCGGCGAGCTTTGATAAATCGTAGTTTTTCGCTCCGTTGCCGCTGACAGACATTACGCTCTGGCCACTGAGCGAATATACCGAAACACTGTGGCTGCCCGATGCTGAAATCTTTAGTGCCTTACTGCTCAGCTGGTACGGCGAGGTCGCACGTCTGTCGCCCATTGGTTTGTAAACGCCGCTGGATGCAATAAGCTGTTCGGCAAGCGAAGAACCAAGGTCGATTGCCGACTGATGATCTGCAACATCAGACTCGGCAAGCAGACCGGCATCTCCGGTGAATATTATGTAAGTGATTCCATCCGACTGGCCACCGGTGTCTGGGTTGTCGTCAACTCCGAGAATATCGGCAAGGGCGGGTGAACACTCGCCAATTTCCTGTCCGACTCCGTCTCCATCAAGGAATGGCGCGTAAGTGATACTGTTGTTCTGTGTGTTGATTATTGCCGCGACCTGACCGATGGATATTCCACGGGTGTCGTAGTTCATCGGATCGCCAATTGGAATGACATAGAACGGAGTTACAGATGCGTCCACCGAACCGTTGTTGTAGATACTGCAACTAAACTGATCGTCGCAGAGCAGGCCGCCCTGATGCGATGGGTCGTATCCGTTGCAAACACCGTTGTCGCTCGCATCGCAATCGATATCCATGTCGGCCTCGAAAAATACGGTTCCCTGTGTTCCGCTGGTTCCGTACAGGCTGACCGTTCTCGGTACGGTGTTGTCGGGGTTTGAGTTTGTGTCACTGCATTGCAAGCAAAAACCGGTGCCGCCGTCGTCGGTACTCAAACCGTTTGCCTGAATAATCACATTCTGAGATTTGGCCTTTTGTGTATTTACCCAGTTGATCAAAGCCTGAGCGCTAACCGTCCCTTCCTGAACCTGAACACCATGAGTTTTTGCCCCTGCCTGAGACACCATGGCAAGAGCCGCTACCAATGTTACAAGATGTTTCATTCCAAACCCTTCCGTTTGAATTTCAACTGATATTTCGTTGCTTCGGATTGAGCCGTAAGTGCAACGTCTGTATATTAAAATACCAGCTTTTTTTAAAAACGCCCGATTATTGTTTGCGGTAGGGGGAAAATCTTCTTCAATTCTATTGACAAATTGGAAGTGGACAGGGCAAATGAGGAAAATCAATCCCTCGATCATGTAGAAAAACGCATCTGATTAGGCAGTCATGAGATACGCAACAAATATCTCAAGGGACAGGTGCGAAAGCCTTTGTGGTTGTTGGCAATGGAAGGATTGCGTCCGATGTGTCCCCAGCGGTACGCTCGATTACATCTGGAATACTCAGCATTGCCCCCGGGACAATTTCATCGGGATTCATCCGCGTATTTATTTTCTTGAGAAGCCAGAAGGGAATGTCGATTGAATCACAGAGCTTCCACAGATTCTCGCCTCTTTGCGCTGTGTATGAATGACTCGATGCCACGCGGTACGATCCATAGAAATCCTCTTCAATTCCCATGTGATATTCAAGGCGATTGTCATTGAACTCTTTCACGGTCGATTCCGGCATCGGTATGTAGAGATCTTTTCCGATGCGCAGTATCGAGCGGCGGCCGAGATGATTCCGTGCACGGAGTTTGTCCTGCGAGACATCGGCCCATTCGGCAATATGGCCAATTGTTTCGTCAAGCGAAAGTTTTATATGGAGTGAATGATCGTGGTCGTTGTAGTCGGATTCGAGTCCGTAGATGTCTGCGTCGAATGTCGAGGTCTGCACGGCTCCGCTTGCATTTACTGGAGAAACTGCCGGTTTTTCGTTCTGAACCGGTGCGGTACTTGTCGTGAATTTCATCGCAAACGAATAGACGCTGTCGGGCCATTTGGCGGAAGTGTCGGGAATATGAAGCTCCTGCCCTACGAACAGGCTCGGTACACGATAGAGATCGTTGTCAACGACAAGCGAAACCAGCGGAACCTTCAGCTTTTTCGCTATTTCCGGAAGAACCTCGCCGCGCTTGACATGATAGTAATGAGTGGATGTGTCTGGCGCAGGTGCAGGTACTGCCGATGCGACAGTGACCGTTTGCGCCGGAGCTTTCATTGCGATCACCGAAACGGCATCGCAGGAGAGCGGAAGGTGAACGGCTGTTCCGGCTGGCAATCGGCGGTTTTGTTTGAACACCGTCGGCCGAAAGGCAAGGTTGAGCGACTTGATTGTGTCGAGGCTGACCGCCGCGAATTTCGCGACCTCTGTTGGAAGCATGGCCCTGTCGAGTATAATGGTTCTGTAACTTACTGCCTGACCGTATGTGATTCCGGGGAAATATTTCTCGGGATTCATGGCAATATGACTGGCTGCAAGGAAACACCCGTAAAAGTTTTTCGACGAAAATTTGAAGGTGGAACTCTCATGGCGTTTTATGATTTCTTCGATGTCGGTGGTTCCCAATTCGTCAACCGCCCGCTTCATACCGTTGTCGCCGTAGTTCCATGCGGTAATGGCAATCGGCCAAGCCTTTAGCAGAGCATAGTTGCTCGAAAGCAGTTTTGCCGCGGCCCGCGTCTCGGCAATCGGGTCGCGTCGTTCGTCAACATCGTAGGCAATATGCAGATAATGCTTTCCGGTTGAACGCATGAACTGCCAGATTCCGGCGGCGCCAACTTTTGAATATGCCTCGTAGTCGAAAGACGATTCGACATGCGGCAAATATGCCAGCCGTTCGGGAATTCCGTATTGGGCAAAAATGGCTTTGATCGAATCGATATACAAACCGCTGCGGTATAATCCGAGCTTGAACCGCTCCTTCTGTCCGCGCTGAAACCGCAGGCGCGAATCTGCCGAATCGAGCGCTCCGGCCGGTGCGTAGGTTTTGAAAAGCTGTTCGATGGAATCCGCCTGCGGCGACCACGATTCATGCGGCGTATTTTTCATTGTGATAAGAAGATCCGCGATGATTTTCTTTTGCACATCAACCATCCGGCTTCGCTCACGCGGGTTTTCGGTTTCCACGGTGAATCGCTTGTAGATGATCATTGGATAATCTTTATCGTGCAAAACGCCTTCGGAAAGCGAGAGCTCGGTGTAAACCTTCGTCCAGAAATCGACGTTTTGTTTCAGCGACGGCGGAACATCGAAATTCTCGGCAGACACCACCGACCGGAAAACAAGAACAATGACCGTAAAGGCAAGCGCAATATTTTTCAAAATCGTTTCATTTCTGTTTGGTTTTCACATCTCAGCGAGCATCCCGCCACACAAAAAAGTCAATGCCAGGATGCCTACGTGGATAAGCTACATTCTTTACAGAATGCGAGCAAGAGAGAATGTGCGAAACTCCTTTTGACAAGCGATTCGGTAATTATCCGCACTATTGACAGAACTAAATTATTCCCGCCGAAAGGTTCCCGATTTAAATACCACTTCTGAAGGAAAATTGAGAACATCCGATTCATGGAAATGGGACCAATGCGAGACGCGCATTTCTTCCAGCAAATTCCGTAACTATCCAAAGCATCGTCTCTGATCGATTGGGACAATTGAAGAATCATTCACATTCTCTTGATCGAGACATGCGTCTATCTGCTCGCACGAGTCCTGCACGCAAAGTGACCGTTTCTTAAAGTTGAAACAGAAGGCGTACCCATAACCCTAAAAACCGCAGTCGTGCGCGGTCGCTTTCGAATCTCTTGAGCGTCTTGAATTTGCCCGGCTCAGTTTTCGCCGGATATTCCGAGCTTTCGCATTCTGCGCCAGAGAGTGCTTCGGTCAATGCCGAGTGCGTTGGCAACAGCGTTCCGGTTCCAGTCGAAGCGACGGAGTAGATCTATCATTTCCTGCCGTGAGCCGGAATTCCCTGAAAATTTGCCCAAAGAAATAACAGTATCCGTAGAGGCACGGCAAATACCTGTACGGAGTTCCATCTTGCGGATTTCTACAGGAAGATCAAAAAGGCCAATCATCTCGCCAGCACGACAAGTTACGAATGCGTGTTCGATCGCGTGTTCCAGTTCACGGATGTTGCCTGGCCAGCAATAATCCATAAGAACTATTGCCGCGTCTCGGTCGAAGCCAGGAATATTTTTGCCGATCTGTGAATTGAACTTTGCGATGAAATGCGTCGCAAGGTATCCGACGTCTTCCTTGCGTTCACGAAGTGGCGGCATGTGGATCGGAAAAACCTTCAGCCGATAGAAAAGGTCTTCACGGAATTCTCCGAGTCGAACCATTTCGCGAAGGTCGCGATGAGTTGCGGCGATTATTCGGACGTCTGATATTCGCGTGGTTCCGTCGCCGACTCGCTCGAACTCATGCTCCTGAAGAAAGCGCAGAAGCTTCACCTGAATGAGCGGAGAAATCTCGCCGATTTCATCAAGGAAAAGGGTTCCGCCGTTGACTGCTTCAAAGCGGCCGACCTTGTCTTTGATCGCACCGGTAAAGGCTCCGCGGACATGCCCGAACAGTTCACTTTCGAGAAGATTTTCGTTGAGCGAGGAACAGTTCACCTTTACAAACGGCCCGCCGGATCTGGCGCTGCCCGTATGAATCGCTTTTGCAACGAGTTCCTTGCCGGTGCCGGTTTCGCCGCTGACAAGAATGGTGACATTGGATGCGGCTGCAAGATCAATCAGCTCGTGAATTTCATCCATCAGACTGCTGCTTCCGACCATTCCGTGCCGCAGTTCTGGAACATCGATCTGGCCGGAAGATACCTGGGCAAGTTTTTCCCGTGTTTTCAGAAAATCGGTAATGTCGGTTAGTGTTTCAACAAAGCCGATGGACTGCCCATCTTTGCGAATGGGGCGGACATTTCTTACCACATGGAGGTCAAGTCCTTTGGAGTTTCTGACGGTGCATTGAACGCCTTCACGAATTTGACCGGTGTAAGGAAGATCGCATTCGCTTTTTTTAACGTCGCACTTGATTACATCGCAGATTCGCTGCCCGCGGATTTCGTTCAGCGGAATGCCACTCAAAACTTCGGATGCTACATTGGCGAATATGATCCGGCGATCGTTGTCGGCAACAAATACGGCTTCGGTCATGGCGTCGAGTACGGCCGAAAAGCATTCGCCGGAAAGCATTCCGTCGGGCATGAGACAAGGCAAAGAAGCACCTGGATGACTCACGATTTCGGACGGATCTGCAAGGTCACTCAAGAGTAATCAACCCAGAACCTTTTCTTTTAGCGCCTCGGGAGTGAAGGGCTTAACGATGTAATTATTCGCACCGTTTTTCAGCGCTTCGACAACCTTGGTTTTCTCGGATTCGGAAGTGCACATGATCACCTTTATTCCGGAATATGCCGAATTTGAGCGAATGTTCTGCAACGTGGTAATGCCATCCATGACGGGCATATTCCAGTCGAGAAGAACTATATCGATTGGCATGTGGTCGGCGATCTGCCGAAGGGCGTGCTCGCCGTTTTCCGCTTCGAGAACGTCGGTAATTCCGAGTCCGTCGAGCTGTGTCTTCTGAATACGACGCATCGTGCTTGAATCATCTACCAGCAGAATTCTCATATATATCTCCTTTCAAAAGTCTTTATTTTTTCGGCGTGATAAGCGCCACTTCCATTGAAAAATTACCTAATGGCGAATCGAACGGAACCACAATCGCAGGAACGCCGGTCGGCGTTGTCACATGATGAGCCTCGCCAAGAACCACGTTCGGAAGAGAGATTGCCAGATCGTATTCGGTCAGATCTTTTTTCGCATACCCGGCAACGATATTGACCAGCTCGCCAACGGCGTCGATCATTTCCGATTTGTTGACTTTTCCACCAATAAATTTTGTAACGGTGGACAGCGCAGAATCTTTGGAAAAGCCGATCGCGATGATCCCCTGAGCGAGTCCGGAAAGTCCGATCACTCCGGAAATGTCGTAAGTAGGATGCAGATCTTTTTTGAGCATGGGAGCCAAAGGCTTTATTTCCGTTGACAACATATTGCGAAATGTCGTTACGGTTGACTCAATAAAAGGATTTATAAACGCAACATTCATATTTCGGTTCAGACCGTTCTCAAAAGGGTTGCACTACCGGAAGACGCGAGCCCCGGTGATTTGTCAAAGAACATTACAACGTCGGATTTGTCGGCTTCGAGTTTTGCAAGCAGAGTCAGACTTTCTTCCTGCTTGGAGGAAATACCGAGGATCTCCCAGTATTGTGGATTGATCCGGCCAGGGTTTCCCTCGAACGACGACACGCCGGCATTGGCCAGCAGATGTTCGGTTAGCGCCATGATAGTCACCGGAATCACATGGTTCTGCGGAGCACGAAGCGGCGAATGGTGAAAGCGGATCGGGTCGATCACATTCAAAGGGATCCGCCAGGTTTCAAGTAGAGCGGCTCCAAGCATTCCGTGGGTTTCCCGTGGCGCGAGGGTTTCTTCAGCTTCAAGAAAAGTTATGCTCTTGGCAAGTGCGAGATCGACAATCTTCGCAAATTCCTCATGAAAAAACTGATCGTAAATAAGTATGCCAATATCGTGAAAAAGTCCTGCCATGAAGATGTCTTCTTTGGACACGCTCGGTACGGATGAAGAGCAGTTCACCTTCTCGGCGACAAGTGCGGCGACACCGGCAGCAGTAAGGCTGTGCCGCCAGAACTAACGGTATCCTATAAGCGAATTTGTATTTGGAAACTGTCGGATGGCGCATACAACGGCGGAGATTTTCATTACCTCAGAAAAACCGATGCGCATGATCGCTGTGCGAATATCCTGAATTCTGCGAACCGAGGAAGCACCAGCGTACAGGGCCGAGTTCGCAACACGCAGCACCATCGAAGAAAGGGCTGGATCCTGCATGACAATGTTTGCGACTTCAGATGCGCCTCGCTCACCGTCGGAAATGGCCACGCGCAGCTTTGCAATAATCTCCGGAAGTGTCGGAAGATTTGCAATGTCTCTCAGGCGTGTCAGTATTCCCATCAGTTTCCCTCTCGAACCCTCGGCATTTTTTGGTGCCGGATTTTTTTCGCGCTCATATTATGATAGTCCGCAGCATCTGTCAACACGGTATCTATCATGTTTTATGCGGTCGCAGCTCCTGTATCAACGGTGTTGCCAGGCTTCTTCACGAAACCGGCAATGATCAGAACAACCATGATTCCGAAGATCGCAATGCAAAGCCACTGATTGTGCGAGAGTCCCTTGAAGGTTTCGCCCGGGCCGTAGTACCTCGTGAAATCAACCGCGAAACGAAGCGCCGAAGAAAGCGCCATTGTCAGATAAAACTGAAACCCTGAAAAAGTTTTTGGGATCGACGCTATAAGAATTATCAGCCCGATTGCAAGTGCGCCGCCGGAAAGGAAAAGCTGACTTGGCATCAGCGCATGGGCATGCATCAGGGCCTGATACTGACCCGCCGGAGAATCCATCGGGAAGCAGACGCCAATTTTGGATGTCGTAGGCATTCCGTAACAACAACCGTTCATGAAACAACCGATTCGGGTGAAGAACTCACCGAAGGCAAACGCTGGCGCGACCGCATCTGCGTAGGGCAGAAACGGCATCTTGTTCATGCGGAAAAAGATCAGACCCGAAAGGAATGCGCCGATGAATCCACCGTACATTACCAATCCGCCGATACCGATCTGGCCGTGCTGGAACGGATTGACAATAGAAAAAAGATCGTCCTGAAATTCCTCGAAGTGGAGCCCGACGTAGTAGAGGCGTGCTCCGACGATCGCCGAAATGATCAGCCAGAATCCGAGGTCGGCCATTACGGTGTGATCGAGTCCGGATTTTTTGGCACGCTCTGTTGCGATCCAGATTCCGAACAAAAACGAAATCGCGAGCATTAGTCCGTATGAATGGATTCCAAAATGACCTATCGAAAAAATAACCGGATGCATCGACGCCTCTTCCTAAAAATCCTGGCTGCTTGTACGAGCGTTTAATATAAGTCCGAGCAGTATGGATACGGTAAGGACGAATGATCCGCCATAACTCAAAAATGGAAATGGCACGCCCACTACCGGCATCAGTCCCATGACCATCGCGGCGTTGATGAAGGCGTGGAATGCGAGTACCGTCGAGCCGCCGATCACAACGAGGTTGGTGAATCGGTTTCGTATGTGCTGAACGGTGCTCAGCGCCCTTATCACGAGAAACAGATAGATCGACAGGATCAGCGTGCAGCCGACGAGTCCGAACTGTTCACCGAAGACCGAGAAAATGAAGTCGGTATGTTGTTCGGGCAGATAAGACAGACGACTTTGCGATCCCTGAAGGTAGCCCTTGCCGAAAACGCTTGCCGACCCGATTGCCACCATCGACTGAATGACCTGATAACCAGCACCGGCGGCGTCGGCTTCAGGGTTGAGGAAGCTGATCACACGCATCTTTTGATAGTCGCGCAGAACGGTTCCCCAGATGACGTTGGTCACGGTTGCTGCCACAAGGTTGAGCGCAATTACTGCCACGATTATGAAGCGCGGAGGCTTGGTGTAGTACAGCACCGCCGTGAGCGAAAGGAAGAACAATCCCCAGGGAATAGTTCCGGCGAATCCGGCGCCGCTTTTGTGCGCACCGAACGCGATAACCAGCGGCACCGCTGACAGCGCCACCGACATCACCGGCGAGCAGAGAAAGAAGATTTCGAGCAGACTCATTCCGGCCCAGAAGAACATCGGGATCGACAGAATGCAGAACACCATTGCGGTTCCGAGGTCGGGCTGCTTGAGCACGAGCAGGAACGGAACGCCGATGATCATTGCCGGAAAAATTAGTGAACGCCAGTTGACAAGCGAGATTTCGTTCTGCGAAAGGAAGCGGGCCAGCGCGAGCAGGAGTCCGATCTTCGCGAATTCCGATGGCTGCATTCTCATCCCACCGATGGCGATCCAGCGCGATGCGCCTTTGGCATCGACACCTTTGGCCGTGGCGTAGAGCAAAAGAAGAATACTCAGTCCGTAAAAAACATACGATGAATTGAAAAAGAATTTGCCAGGGATAGAAACCGCCATAACGACCACGATTATACCCATCACGACCCACATGATCTGGCTCTTGTACAGACCGGCGAGCGGGCCGGTGACGTTTATGTAGGTGGCGCTATAGACCACGAAGATCCCAATGATCCACAGAATTAATGCCGCAACAAAAAGCGACAGGTCAAACACGCCTGAATGTCTGGCTTTCATCGGCCGGATCCTTTCGGTTTTACAGCAGGTGCAGACTTGGCGGTCGCGACAGTCGGTTGAACCTTCGTGCTGTCGGGGACTACCGGATTGCGCTCTGCTTTTATGACGCTGTCGATTTGTGCCCAGTATGCGGCGAGTTCCTGTTCCTTGCCGTCGGCTCTGGCGCTGCTTTCGGTGAGCATGCGGCCTTCGGGTGTGCGTGAGAAGAAATATCGCATGACATCACCGGCGATTGGCGCGGCAACCGATCCGCCGTGACCGGCTTCTTCGACAACGCAGGCGATTGCAATTACCGGTTTGTCAAGCGGCGCACATCCGACGAACAGGGCGTGCGTCTTGTCGGAGAAAGGGTTTTGCGACGATCCGGTTTTCCCGCCCACGGTGAGGAAGGGAACGCGAGCGCGTCCGCCAGTTCCGCCGGGTTCGTTTACCACTTCGGCCATGCCTTTGTGCAGGCAGTCGCGCAGATATTGGTTGAGTCCGACGTGACGGCTGATAACCGGCTTGAACTGATTTATCACGGTTCCGTTCCGGTCGCGTTCTTCCTTGAAAACATGCGGCGTATAAACGATGTCGCCGGTACCAAGACCGCCGACCATCACGGCCTCCTGAATTGGTGTCACAAGCTGCGCCTGACCGATGGCGAGGTCAAGCACCATGCCGCCGGTCCATGTCCATCCGCGTTTCGCGTATTTTTCGTTGTACTGTGCCTCACCGGAAAGCCAGCCCGATCTTTCGGATGGAAGGTCGATGCCGGTTTGATGACCGAAGCCGACGCGATCGGCGTAGAAGTTGATTAAGCTGTCGCCGACACGAAGTCCGACCTGATAGAAATAGACGTTGCAGGAACTGCGGATCGCCTCGTAAACATTGGTGTATCCATGACCGTCCTTCTTCCAGCAATGAGCGATGCGGCTACCGAAAGCAAATGAACCGGTGCAAGAACGCGGCATGTGTTCGTCGGGTTTGACGCGACCGCTCGCAAGACCCGAGAGGGCCGTGACCAATTTGAAAGTGGAACCTGGCGGATAGACGCCGGTGGTCACGCGGTTGTTTAGCGGCAGGCGCGGATCAAGCGCGACCTTCGCCCATTCTTTCGATCGGATGTTGGGAGCGAGCGAGAAGATATTCGGGTCGAGCGAAGGTGAGCTGTACATGCAAAGCACTTCACCGTTGCGAGGGTCGATAGCGACGAGTCCTCCACGAAGCGAATCGCCGAAGTCGCGCGCCGCGATCTCCTGCATCTTCGAATCGATGGCGAGATAAATATCGTTGCCGGGCTTCGGGTCGATGCGCGGCGTGTTTGGAACGTTTCCGATATTGCGGCCGTAGGCGTTTATCTCGATGTATTCGCGGCCGTCAACGCCCTTGAGCGTCTTTTCGTACTGCTCCTCGACACCGGCGCGGCCGATCTGGTCGCCGTACATGTATCCGAACTTAGACAATGAATCAATCTGGTCGTCGTTGATCTCGCTCATGTATCCAAGGGCATGAAATGTTTTCGAGCCCATCGGATATTCACGGCGCGATTCGGTTTGGACATACACGCCGGGGAGATCGTCGGAGTGTTCTTCGATCACGCTGACCACGTCCATCGAAACATCGTCTTTAAGGCGTGTCTCTTCGAAGCGGCGCCACTTGGCGCGGGTCAGACGAAGCGAGAGGTCGACGCTGTCGAACACCGGTCGTCCCAAAGAATCTCTTACGGACATAAGGCGTTTGAAGATGTCGATGGATCGCTCGGTTTTATACGGAAGGATCGAAATCGAGTACGATGGCCGGTTGCGGGCGAGCATCACACCGTTGCGGTCGTAGATGAGTCCACGCGGTGCCTTGATAATATTGAGCCTCATCTGGTTTTCGCGTGAAAGCCGGATGTTTTTATCAGCGTCAACCACCTGAAGAAAAAAGAGTCGCAGGAACAGCGCAACAAACGCGGCCGCGACAACGCCCATCAGGATGCGGCTTTTCCGGGTGCGTTCTGCGAGTTCATCCTGAAGGCGAGCGCTTTTTGGCATAGATTCTTATCGCCTCAGATTGGGGCGAATGGCGTTGACGTAGAAATAGATCGCCGCAGAAAGCGCCACCGAGTAAATCGCCGATGGCAGTGAACGAGTAATGAGCGTAATCGGCAACGAAGAAAGATTCTGTCCGAGACGCATCAGCTGAACACCGTGGAAGATTATGTCGTGGGCAAGAATTCCCGACAGGATGATCAGTGCCTTCATCGGCGCGTCGATACGCATGGTGCGATCGTTGAAGAAGCCGAAGAACCCGCCGATGATCGTTCCGGCAAGCGAGGCCTGTCCCAGCATCTGCGACGGCGCATAGACATCCTGCATGAGTCCGATTGCAAAGCCGGCCCAGATGCCTGTGAGCATACCGAAGCGAACCGACAGAAAGAACAGCGCTAATATCACCAGATCGGGGCGAACGCCCAGAACGCCGATCATCGGAACGATCGTGGTCTGAAGAATCATTGCGCCCAGAACGAACGCGATCCACTTACTTATTTCTGCGCCCATCATCGACCTTCACTGAATCAATCTGGTTGCGAAGCGCCCCCCACGATGGAGACATTTTTATCACGAAGACCTCGTCAAGTCTGTCGAAATCGACGAATGGTTTTAGATAGACATCTTTGAGAAGCGGGCTGTTTGCATTGCGGATATCGGACACTGTACCAATCGGAAGTCCGCGCGGATAAACCCCGCCGTAGCCCGATGTGACCAATGTGTCGCCGTTGTGAATATCGGAATGCTGGCGGTAGTTCATGAAGAACGATTCGCCGTCGAGGCTTTGCAGGATGCTCGTCTCGCCAGTGCGTGCCGATTTGACTCCGGCGCGTTCGAGCGGATCGCGCAGAAGTCTTACATACGAGCAGTTCCCGAGCACTTGCGTTACTTTGCCAACCACGCCGTCTTTTGAAATGACCGGCATGTGAAGTTCGACACCCTGATCCCGCCCGATGTCAATCACACATCCGCGATAAATTTCGGATGGTTCGCGTGCTACAACCCGTGCTGCCACGAGAGTGTACGACGCATGTTCGCGCATGGAAAGCATTGCACGGAGGCGATCGTTTTCGGCGGCCTGATCTGCAAGACCTGAGACCTTCATGCGCAGCGCAGCGACGTCGCCACGAAGTTCAGTGTTCTCTCCGTAGATGTTTTTTGCATGTTGAAAAACAGAAATCGGAAGATCAACCGGAAAAAAAATCGAGACCGCAAGGAATCGTGCCGTTCGTTGCTGGGTTGCAAGATTGGTGTTGAGCATGATGAACGAGAGAATAATCGTCAGCGCAAGCGACGTAAAATTGCGATGCCTTATAAGAAACTGCAGAATCCACTGCATCCGGAATTCCTCCGTCGTCCCGTTAAGGGATTATCGCCGAGCGCGGCGGTTGGAATTCATCAGCACCGGCATATAGCGATCGAGATTCTCGATGATCTTGAGCGAGCCGCGAGCCACGCAGGTGAGCGGTTCGTCGATCACGTTGACCGGAAGATTTGTTTCCTGGCGAAGGCGCTCGTCAAGCCCACGAAGCTGGCTCGTGCCACCGGTCATGATGATTCCTTTGTCGAGGATGTCGGCCGAAAGTTCGGGCGGAGTTTGCTCAAGCGCTTGCTTGACGGCCTCGACAATGATCGACACCGGCTCGTTGAGTGCGTCGCGGATTTCGGTTGACGTAATGCGAAGAGTTTTGGGAATGCCCGCAACAAGGTCGCGTCCTTTGACTTCCATTTCAAGTTCATCTTCAAGAGGGAAAGCGGAACCGATTTGAATCTTGATCTGCTCGGCAGTCGTTTCACCGATGAGTAGGTTGTATGTCTTCTTAAGATAGCTGACAATCGCTTCGTCGATTTCGTCGCCGCCGATTCGCACCGACATGTCGCAGACCATTCCGTTGAGCGCAATGACCGCGATCTCGGCTGTGCCACCGCCGATGTCAATGACCATATTGCCTGAAGGCTCGTTCACCGGAATTCCCATTCCGATCGCAGATGCCATTGGTTCGGCAACGAGATAAACCTCTCGCACACCGGCGCTTTCGGCAGAGTCGATAACGGCACGCTTTTCAACTTCGGTGATTCCGGAAGGAACGCCGATTACCGCACGCGGCCTGAAGAACGAATACTTGTGAACCTTACGAATGAAATATTTGAGCATCTCCTCGACGAGTTCGAAGTCGGCGATAACACCGTCTTTCATCGGCCTTACGGCTTCTATCTCGCCCGGTGTACGACCGAGCATACGCTTGGCTTCCGAGCCAAATTCCAAAACCTTTTTGGTGTTTTTGTCGAGAGCGACTACCGAAGGTTCTTCGATAACCAGTCCGCGTCCCGAGACATAGATGAGTGTATTTGCAGTTCCGAGGTCTATTCCGAGGTCATTTGACTTCATCGAGAAAATCGACATTATTCACGTTTCCTGTTGTTGCGGCTTTGTTGGTCACTCTTGTACTTTGCGGATTTTTTACACTCCGCACGGCACAAATCGAATATACAACATTGCAAGCCGGTTAAGAATTGTTCTCTCTATCGCCCTGAAGCGGCAGCAGTATAAGTAGTCAGGTACTTGTATGTCCAGTAGTTTGCCAAAACTTTTTTGACATAATTGCGCGTTTCGGAGAAGCCGATGCGTTCAACTTTCATGGCAAAGTCCAGATCGTCGGAAGCGTCGGCCCAGCGATTCGCATTATTCAATCCGCCGTTGTACGAAGCTGTTGCATAAATGAAACTGTTTCCCGTTTCGTCAAGCAGTTCCCGCAGATAATAAGTACCGCACCGGATGCTGAACGAAGGTGACGCAAGCGAGTCCTGCCGAAACGGAAGCAGCTTCAGCTTCTTCGCCAAAACCGCTCCGGTCGCTGGCATGATCTGCATAAGGCCGGTCGCTCCGACTGGCGACGCGATGTCGGGTTTGAAAGTGCTTTCCTGACGCATGATCGCCCAGACATATTCGGGTTCGACGTTGAATTCGGCTGCCGCATCGAGAACTGTTTTCATGAATGCATTTGGATACAGCAGATCGAAAAATCCGAGCGGAATTGACAAGCGCGAATGATCGGGAATGTGCAGCATCGCCTGTTTAGCCCAGCGGAATGAATGATATGTGTCGCCTCCGCTGCGATAAAGCTTCGCGAGTTCAATTGCTCCGACCATGCTCGCGCCGAGGCGGTTGGCGGCAGGTTCCATGATCCAGTCGGCGTAATCCTGAAATCCCATCAGAAGAAACGCTGCGCCGCTGCAGAGAAGTACGCTGTCGGCAAGCGTGAGGGCTTTTGTTTCGTGATCGACCGAATCGGCCCAAGATTCGACTTTTCCTGTTTTGTCAAGCACGAAGCCGCTTGGCGGAGGTGTTCCCGAAATGCTTGAACGCAGGCTGCGGCTCATCCATCCGTAGTAATCCCAAGGGGCCGCTGTTTCCGATTCGTCAAGGAAGATCTCCGCCGAGTCTTTCTTTCCTTTTGCAACGCAAGTTCTTGCGAGCCAGTAATTGACAGATGGCAATTTGTTCGATTCGGGATGATGCTTGCGGAAAAGCAAGAACTCCGTCATTGCCGAATCGTAAAGAGTGTCGCGGAAAAACGACAGTCCGATTTTCAGGCGCGCATCTTCTGCGCCTGCCGCGTTGCCACGCGAAATCATTTCACGGAAATATTTCCGCGCGGAATCGCTCTGCCGGTGTTCTTCAAAATATGCCGCAACATAAATGCGCAAATCCGGTGCGTGCGAATCTTTGGGGAACTGTTCGAGCAGTTTGCGGTAATACAGCATCGCCGAATCGGTCTGGCCAAGAACGCGGTAAGATCGGCCGATTAAGTAGGTCATATTCGGATCGGGTGTTCCGCTCGAATTGTACTGACCGGCCCATTTGAT
>CAIOZP010000379.1 GCA_903862805.1 uncultured Fibrobacterota bacterium | reverse complement strand
GCCCGCGATACTCCAACGTAGGAACAATACTGAAATCGACATCCATCGGATCAAAAACAACATTGCCCTTGGTCTGCCCCATGCCGTCGCGAAACGAAAGCGTCCACACCGAACTGACTCGCCGTATGCGCAGCATTTCAATATCTACCGCAGTCACGTTTTCTATATAATAGCGTGTTTGCATGTAGGAATTTTTCTGAAGCAGGAACTTTGAAATATCAGTATATATGTGAAATTCTGGAAGAAACTGGACGTTTTTATAGACTGCGTTCCAGAAACAATCACCAGTGTGGTTTGTTAACGCGACACTGTCCGGTCTCATGTGAAGAGTGTCCGACGGAAGTTTTTCTGACGAGGAATTTTGCGCTGATAAAAACCCTGTCAGGGATAAAAAAATAATGGCGCTAAAACGATTTTTCAAGCCAAGCTCCATTGCTATCGGTTGATTCAATCATAAAGAAAATATATGGAAAGGACAGAGAATCAAGGACGCGATTGGATTGTTCAATAATCGTTGGCGGAAATCCTGAACACAAGCCCCGATCCGACCATGATCACCGGCAACGCGTAGCCGATTACAAGGTGTGCAACTCCGGCTCCGAGAACAACATTGTGATTGCCAGCGGCAAGCGCCCGTGATTCAACAAATCCAAGGGCCACGTTTGCGATCATTCCAGCTGCGTGCAGATAGAAAATTCCTCGGTGGAGTTTTGTATTGCTCATGCCCGAAGTGCTCCGGCTCATCGAAAATGTCGAAAGCTCCGTCGTGGCACACGCGGTATATGTGGCACATGCAGCAGCAATCAGACCGGCATGAATCACGCGTTCCGTCTGGGATGACGAATTCTGCCAGACATATTTGATCTCGTTGGTTCGCAAAGTCTGCATGGAATCGCTGACACCACCGGAGCTGTTCCCATTGCCATTATTGGTTCTGTTCCGGTATCCGATGGAATCACGGTAAGCATGGCCCAGCCTTGTCATCTGAACGAAATGATATGTGCCCATGGCATCTGCGGCCAGCAGAAGGCCGCCGGTGGTAAACGCCAAAACCTTGTGAGTCTTGAGAACCTTCGTCCGCTTGTTGATGAACGCGGTCAGATCCGCTTCGTCGCTTGCGATTGTCACACTGTCCAAGCCATCAATTGTGAGCGGAACATTATTGGCCACAGCCGCAACCGCCTGCGAATCGGATGCCGAAAGAATGATCGACGATGCCGGACCACCTGCCGGTCCGTAAAAAGAATCTGCCTCGACGATGGAAAATCCGGTTGCGAGTATTAGTGTCGCAACCGCAACGGAAATCAATTTCAATCGTTATCCTTTTTTCTTTTTTGTAAAGTAATTGGCCTTGACCCACGACCAGTTCAGAGAAATGTGCACGATCATTACCACGCCAAGCGCCCAGCCATTCCACTTATGGAAACCGAAGCGAAGCTCCGGATCAATCGGAAGCATCCTTCCAAATGTCATCCCGAGAATCTGAATTGTCAGCATCAATCCGAGAATCGGGTTGACCACTTTCAAGAACTTCTGCTTGTTCATTTTTTTTCTTCCTTGAGTCTGGCAACTGCCGTTAGTTTGGCAAGAACCGCCTTGCCGTGCGGAGAGGTCAGGATTCCTTTTGACAGATCATTGCCGGCAGAAAATCCGTTATGCTGGCCGTTTTTCCATGCCGCAATGTTGGACACATCGTAAACGATTCCATCGACGGCGATGTACGCCTTGTGCCCGTTCTTTCCGTCGTTCTTTGCAAGCTCCGCAACAGAAATGACCGGCAGATCTTTCTGATCTTTTTTGACTGCCGTGTCGCTATTGGCAACGACCTTGGTGGAACATACCGGGGTACAGTTCGGAGCGGGCGAAGCGCAGCAGGCCTGCTCAGCAGCAAACGACACCGACACCGAAACACAAACGGCCAGAATCAAATTCCTCATAACGAGCGCTCCTCCTTTTAAGACGGGATTAAAATATTTCGCGGAAACATTAAATGGATCATGAGCCGAACGTGCGGTGGGCAAGTATCGCAGCGCCGATCATTCCGGCGTCGTTGCCAAGCTCGGCACGCACCACCTTCGTCTTTTCAGCAGCAAAGGAAAAGGCTCGGCTCTTCATCTCGGCACGGGCAGGACCGAGCAGAAATTCGCCCGCAGCCGATATGCCTCCGCCAACAACAAAAATTTCCGGATTGATCACGTTTACCAATGATGCAAATGCGATTCCGAGATTGCGGCCGGCACTGTTCCAGGCTGCGATGGCGGCGCTT
>CAIOZP010000378.1 GCA_903862805.1 uncultured Fibrobacterota bacterium | reverse complement strand
CTTTTGCCATGTCCCCGTTTCGTCGCCGATCTTTACCGTGCCGTCCGCCGTGATCTGCAATGCCGAATCTTTGTATTTTACCACAAGGCTATTTTGATCTTTTGCTATGTTCTGTGATGCCGTAGGAAAACATCCTGGAATACACACTGCGTCTGATAGGTGGTGCTGTCGGCCGTCAGATGCTTTGACTAACTGTTCTCCATTGCCAGCCCGCCATTCATCAATACAAAAATCATTGAACAGAACAAGCACGTTGTCGCCACGCTCGAGCGGAAAAGAAATAGACGCGTTTTTGGAAGACGGGAAAATCACTTTTACATCATTCAATACGTCCAGCTCTTCGCTTTCTATTTCGTCGCTAACATGCCGCATAATAAGCGGCTTGACAGAAGCGGTGCAAGTAGATGAATCATAGCTTTCAATCTTTCCCGGCATTGCGTGGTGAATATTCATTTCGCGGCGGGTAAGATAATCAGAAAGCATCTTTACGAAGCTCTCCGGTCGATTTGTTGATCTTGCAATTGTCATTTTGAAAACACCAGCAATTCGGAAGTAAAATCCGCTATATAAGTGCCGCCTGAATGTGTCACTTTATGCACTCTGAAACTGCCGTATTTGTCTAATTGAATTACATCATCAGGCTCTACCTGTGGCAACAAAAGAGATTTTATTCTATACCCATCGCCGTAATCAGGATCGGTAATCGTTTCGGGCGCGCCGATCATGCCTGTAAATTCACTAATAAAATAGGCCGTAACTATTTCAGAATTAGTTATGGAATATGGAACAATTTTTATGTTGCCATTTTGAAATGACCAACGCAGTTTTAGCTTTTTTGTGACGGTATCCATTGTGTTTGAAGCGGGGCCGGAAGCGGTAAAACCGCCGTCCAATATTTGATCTATAATCTCTTTAGGATCCATACCAGTAACTGGTGCGCCCATTGCATCCGAGCAATCCTTCATAAGCTGTTTTGCACTTGCCTTTTTTTCGTAACTCTTCCCGAATCTTTTTGTGGTAAGAGCTTCGTAACCATCATTCGCAGTAAACTTTACTGTCGAATCCGGTTTCTGCGGGTGCTTTTCAAGATTTGTTATTGTCCCAACATACATCAGCTGAAGACCCACATCTTGTTCGTATCCAGCGTGTAAAATCAATATCTGCTTTGTAACTTCCGACGCTTTGGGCAAAACATAATCTATCGTTTTTTCTGAATTATAAACGTCAACCATCGCGGTATTTGGTTCTTGTGAATTTGTTTTCACAATATTAAATGTGATATGTGGCGCGTTTTGATCTTTGTCGGAATAGAAATTTACAGCTTGACCAACATTGCCAGCGGTGCCGACAGTAAGAGATACAATGCGATTAAATAAGGCCATGTTGAATGACCTCTAACGGCTCAAAATACCATAGTTCATAATTTAGCCCCGTGCCTAAATTATCTCTTCCAAGTTTTTGCGCTGTTCCGCTTGGTGACCAGATAAGAAAATCACCCTTTGGCAGATTGTCCTTTATGTGGCATTTCAAAAGGAGCAAATTAGGAACAAGTGTAATGCCCTCAATTACCGGCCCCGAACTGTTTGATATTCCCATCCGCCATTTTTGGAAACGAGTATTCCACTTAAACGAAAGACTCCATGCAGAGTTATCTATCACGATTGACGAAGAAAAAGATGCCGCGCCAAGGAATGGAATAATAATCATTACAACCCCAACGCAATAGCTGCGGGACTATCAAATTTAGAAGAAGCATCTTCTCCTTTTACTTTATTATTTACCGGAGCCGAGGTTTTGTCCGCGAGCGACGAATCAATGTTTTTTATTTGCACATAGGTGGAAACAACAACTCTAACTTGTTTCAATGCAATTGTAAAATACAAGACGTGATTTGTTTTTTCTTTTTGCGGAATAGTCAAAGAAGTGATCATCATATTCTGCATAACAACAAGCCCGTTTTGAACGGTCAGTGCCGTTTTATTTTCTCTGAAAGACACAAGCTGTTCGTATGCGGTGTTCGCGTCGTTTGTTGTTCCATCCGAACCGGAAGATCCCGAATATTTGCCCGACCCTTCATTTGTCAAAGACACTGAACCTGTCGCTATTGGCGTATTACTTATTGCACAATCAAGAGTAATAGAGATTGGTTTTTTTATTACATGGTCTGAAATATAATCGCCTGAATCAATGGGAAAATCTGTGACCTCATTTGTGTAAACATCGGAACGTGAGACCAAAATATCTGCAATGACAATCGACCTTGTCTCGGGATCGAGAAAAGACGTTTTAACCTTTGGATCAAAAAGAGCTGCCATTTAGTGTGCCGCTTTTAATTTGTGGAAAGCTTCGTCGAGTGCCGACTGAAATCCTGGCAATACCTCTGTCGTCAAGTGTCCTGCCACGTTTACTACTACATAAAAATCTTTTAACTTGTCAAACGCATACGCTTGATTAGATGTCATTGGAAGTGAAGCGAAAGACATTACTTCGCCCATTTCATTGCGTTGAGCACCGGTCAAAGGTTTCGCGCCTTTAGGAATATCGCCAGTATCCTTAACGCCCATAATTGTATTGGCAACATTTTTCAGGACAGCGATTATTTCATCTACTGATTTTTTAATGTGCCCTGATACAAGATCGTCAAATATTTGACCGATTTCGGTAAAAAACGCTTTGATCTTTTCCTTCAGCCCCGAAAAGTTAATGCCTACCAAATGGCCAAAAATAGACCGGCCGCCCGTAGTGTATGCGTAAATATCGAGGATTATGGCAAAGAGCAATCCAAGCCCCGCAATCCACGGCAAAAGCGGCCCCATTAGCATGGCAAATCCCGAAGATAACACGGGAAGAATTGCCGACATTGATCCAAGAGCGACAACAACAATAGGCAAAATTGCGGCAAGCATTCCAAGTATTCCGACCACTTCTTTGATAGGAGCCGGAGCTTTTGAAATCCATGCTATTAAATTTGTAAACGCTTTAGAAACTATCTCAAGAATAGGGGCAACAACCGCCGTAAGTTGCTTTGCCAAAACCTGAAAGCCAAACTGCATTACCTTTTGAGATTTGGCAAAACGCTCAATATTTTGAGTGTCTTTTTCTGTCAGTTTCCCGAACTTGTTAAACTCATTGTTGAGCTTCTCAAATCCTTCCTTGCCTTCTGCAATCAACGGCAAAATACCCATAGCTCCACGGCCAAAAAGAGCAAATGCCTTTTGTGTTCTTTGCGCCGCGTCGGGAATCTCTGATAGCTTTTCGGCAATGGCGGTAAACTGTTTGTCAGGAGTGAGTGACTTTAGTTCCCGCATAGAAATATTCATTCCATGCAGTGCTTGTGCGGCGGGACTGTTCGGCTTTAATTCTGCGGAGCCGAGCTGTCGATTCATCATCATTATTGCACGACGCACCGAATCAAAACTCCCGCCGGTCGCTTCGGCCATGAATTTCAACGGCCCCAACGCTTCGCTTGTCGTGCCAAGCATTGCGGCCGCCCGCGCCATTTGCTCCACGCCTTCGGCCGTCTTCTCGACCATTGCGCCGAATGCCCCGACCGCAAAACCGGCAACAAACAGCTCTTGCAAAGAAGCCATTCCTTCTTTCGCATGTGCAATGTGACTTTCAAAACTTTTGAGCTTTGATTCATCGACATTCAGCTTGAGGACTGTTATCAGTTCACGAACGATCATTTTTAGCGGCCTTTTTCTGTTCTTTTCTGAGATATTCCGCGAACTGCAAAACGTCCGTCAATGTCCAGTTGTTTTGAAGTTCGTGCATAGATGCGATTTTTTCTTTAATCAACATCCATCGAATTTCTTTTAAGTCCCCGAAGGCGCGGACAAGTCGGTCGAGGTCTTCTCCTGACCATCCGACAGGCTCGACCACAGTTTGCCTATCTTCGTCAGAAAACCCGAGTTCAGTTTCACCACCTCGGCAACAATCTGAAATGCCATCTCTGGAAACTCGCCAAAGATTTCATTCTTTGAAGCGTCAGAAAGCCCGTTGATTATATTCCCACCTTGCAGCGGATCAGGGCCGATCATCACCACACCCGCCATCAGGTCTCGCATAATGACGGGAAGATCGGCAGGCTTTATTTCTGAAAAAATCCTCTCGAGAACATCTTCGACCTTTATTTGATCAAGATCAATTTTTGTCCCTTTGGACTTTTTGGAATTTTTGCCCGCATTGGAACCAGATAAAACGTCTTTGATCGCTCCCGAAAGCAGATTTGTAATATGTCCAGAAGCGACAAGGAACTGATCGAACAGCATTTGATAAACAATAATCTTGTACTGTCCTATATCAAGAGTTTTGCTTTTCCGCATTGCTTATGCCCCCAACGATGCGACAACACCGGCGATGTCAGCGGCCATGTCGGCTACCGAGAAATTTCCGCCCTCGACAATAACAAGCTCGGAACAATCAAGAGTCCATGCTCTATCTTTGTCTTCCGCGCCCCATTCCTGATCTGCGGGCTTCTTTACCCATGCGGTACCGGCATAGCTCGCCGAAGTGCCCGACAGGTCTGTGACCGTCACGGGAACAATGGCGGCACCTGTTCGTTCGTCCGCATTGTTAAGGGCCGACAAAAGACTGTTTGAGGGGCTTCCCTGCATCAGAGTAATTTCAATTGATCCTGAAAGATCATTCGATTTCACACGAGTGACGAACCCATCAGCACCGACCGACTTCTTGAAGGAGTCTTCGGCGCGCGTGATCTTCACAAATGTTTTCGAGAATCCCGTTATTGGGAAACCCGCAACGGTGATAATCACCTTTTTTGAATCAAGTGTAGCTGTTGACATTATTCATTTCTCCTTTATACTGTCACGGTGACGGTAAGCGGATCGACCGACTGGATCGCTCCGGCAAGTCTGGCCGACGTTGTAATTCCGGTCAATTTTCTGTTTGAACGATCCGCGATCGGAACATCCTTCGACTTCGGAAGGTTGATAACATACGGGGTGTCATCGGCAATTCCGCCGACCTGAACGCCAAGATCGAAAACAGATTTGATCTGTCCGCCGATTGCCTGTATGCCATGATCGGTAAACGGAATCTTTGGAGAGTTAACAATCAGCGCGTAAATCGCTTCAGTCAATCTTGCCTTCAGCCAATCGCAAAAAATAATCACGTCGATATATTCGTTTCCGACTACTTTCCCCTCTCTTGTGATTCTGGCACCGGCGATAAGCTCGAACGTGTTGCCATACTTCGGATGCGAAGACGAACCATGTCGAACATTGCCGGAGAAGGTCGTTGACAATGCAGAAGGCGCAAACCCCACAAGGTCTTTGAATGCTGCCGTATAGCTTCCCGGACTCATCGCCGCAATTGTTGCGAAGAATGCGACCTCTGGAAAGAGGTTTGCTTCACTGTTCAACGTTGACGATTCGTGATAAACAAATACCGTGCGAACAAGTCCAGCGGCTGTGAGATTCACAAGCGTTGAAGTCGTATCAGAACCCGAACCGCAATCAGACGTATTGTCTGCACAGTAGAATAGTTTTTCGTTTGCTTCCACCCATTGAGCAACGCCACCGCTCCACGAACCGCCGGAAAGCGTGCCGAGAATATCGGATTGTAAACGGCTGTCAATTGCCAACCCGTACCAAGACGAATCGACATCGGCGATAAGCGCAAGGGATGCCGCATAGCTCGGATCGGCAGTCCATGCAACCGGCGTAAACGTCAATGCGCTTGAAAGACTTGCGCCCGTCGAAGGGTTGTACACCGGAAGAATCGAGAACACTGTTCCAAGCGCACCGCCTGCCGTTGCATTAAGGTGTAACACGGTGCTATTGCCCGAGCCGCTTGAGGTCATAACTACGGCCGTTTGACCGAGACCAAAAGCGGACGCGTAAACGCCTTCCAGTCCGGCGAGAATGGTGGCAATGTCATTTGTGCCGGTCTGTGTATACTGTATTTTCAGGTCGGCCTTACCAGGTTGCTGAATTGTAAAAGCATAGACGGCACCGGCACCGGCAGGGCTTACCGTAATGTCAAGCTGTGACTGCTGGCAGCGCCCGAAGCCAAACGTCACCGGCGGATTTTTTGCGCTAAATGCCGCGTTTGCAGCGAGATAT
>CAIOZP010000377.1 GCA_903862805.1 uncultured Fibrobacterota bacterium | reverse complement strand
TCTGCGCCGGGCGATTGTGATCTGGCTACAGAGAAACGAACTGATATCTATTAACCGTCACTGCGAGTGTTACCCTGTTTAGAGGGGCAAATGGTCTCATTAATTTTAGCCGCGACAACCATCAAAAAAGGCGCTCGCGAGCACCCTTGAGGTGGACACGAGCGCCGAAAAGGTGGAACGTCCATGTTCCGTTTTCGGTAATTAGAATTCCTCCGCCTTTCGACGGAGAAATTCTTTTACATCATCACTCAATAACAATCCGACGGGCGATACTGCCTACGGTGCTGTTGAGTTTCAGCAGATAGAATCCTTTTGAAATTCCTTCGGTGTTCAAGCGGACGGAAATGGAAGTCTTTCCATCAGAAATACCGGATTTCTTGACGCCGACAATTCTACCCGACAAAGAATAAAGTGAAATCGAGTACTTTCCGGCCGGAACCGTTGCTCTGACGATTCCGTTGTGGTACACGATATTCTTCATGGTCGCGATGCTGAATGCATTGGTCTTTACCGGACTGATAACCGTATCGCCGCCCCACGGTACGTTGAGCGTGATGTCCGCCTGACCGCTGGATAGATACGGATTGACCTGAATCGACCACGCGGTACTGTCGGCACTCAAAGCTCTCGGCAATTTGCGAGGATGATTTCCCCACAGGTTGTCCGGTGTCGGGTACGCCACATCAAGCGAAGTAACTTTGATCGGGAACTTGCAGATCACCGAAATCTCGTCCTGATAGCGGGTATCAAGCAAAGGCGACGTTGTGACCTGAAGTCTGTAATGCGAAGCATCTGCCTGCTGGGTCAATGTCGCATTCGAACAGCCGTTGGCAGTGATGCGATATTTCACAGCTTCGGTTGCCGTGAGAACCGAGAGGCTATCAGAGTCAATAAGTCTTGTCAGCCATGCGAGATGCGCATCGTAAAGGTCGGCAGGAATGCCACCCCAGTAACCGCCGCTGTCCTGATTGTTGACAAGGTCCCAACGACCATCAAAGCCAAGAAGAACCGCATGAAGTTCACGCATCATATATCCGTGCGAGCTCATGATTTTTGTCACCAGCCCGTTTATGGAAAGAAGCTGGTTCGGATTCGACTTCAAACCTTTGCCGCCGAACAATGCCGTTGTATCGCCGTTGCAAAGATAGAAGGCATCGTAGTCGAGGCGGTATGGATGGTAGAAATCACAGAATGTCGGCTTGCCGGATTTGCCACCGCCACGAGCGGAAATGAATCCTGCATCGCTAAGTGCCTTGTGAGTCTTTTCGGAATATGCGTCGTAAGGATAGATGTAGAATTCGCATGTTTTGATCGGCGAGAAGAACTGTCCCCATCCGCCCGGATAATTAACAGCGTCTGTCTTGATGACGTTATAGACGCTGTCGTCGATGAATGTCTTGGAGCGGGTCGTGTTCGAGTCCTGCTGAGCCGCATCACGGTTGAACCAGCCGGGAACGGTGAAGAGCTTCAGGCCAAAAATCACATGGCCGGAATCATCCGACCACATCGGGTCAACTGCTGCAACCTTGCCCTTGTTGAAACCATTTATCGAATCAGCGGAATCGATTTTGGCGTAAACTTTTCCACCAGGATATGATGCTGTTGCAGGAATAGTCAGTTGAATGACACCGGCCTTTGGTGTGACCACCGGCGGGTATTTCTTCAACGAATCAAGCTGATCCATTGGTCTGCCATCCCAGCCTGTGCGGAACTGAACGCTGACAAGCGAGTTTGACCAAGTCGCAGTGCCACCACTTGGAGTCGAAGTATCACCGGAAAGAGGTTCTACTATAAGATCGGTCATCCATCGTGGAATGTCCGGCTCGGCACGCGAGATGGTGTCTTTGGGAGCAAACCAAAGCCACTGATCGGCCGCAGAGTGATGGTTCCAAGAATGACTGGCGATCTCATCTCCGCGACGGACAAGTTCGCGAATCTTTGCCCATTCGACATCCTTTGATGTACCGTCAGTAGAGATGCCATTTGCACTTCCAGCAATGCATCCCCAAGTCACATGAATCTCCGGATATTTTTTCTCAACTTCGATCTGAGGTTGAACAAAAGGATCCCAATCCAATCCACCGATGTCGTCATGACACATTGTATATGCGCCAAGAGCGCCGTCTTTCCATGTTGGAATTGCACAGTTACCGGCGGTAAGTGTATTGGCCAAACCTCCGAGCCAGCCTTTCCATGCCCCAGGAACTCCGCCCTTGCCTGCAATTCCGTTGGAATTCTGGAGGATCCACGAAGAAGTTCCACCTTCGGGTGCAAAAACTCCGGGAGTATCGGTGCCGTCTGTCCAGAATTTCGCGCGCCAGACCAACGTGTGTCCACCGGACTCGGGCCATGTCCCGTAGGTGACAGTGTCGCCCTGTGTCGAGTCGCCGGTGTAAACGGTGTCGTGAATCCACGGCCCCATCCACGAATAACTGAACGCGCTTCCCGCCCAGACCGCCACAAGCATCGCGCCTGTTAGCAAGGATCTCTGAATGCCCATACTCTACCTCCTTAGTTGGTGAGTTGTATTTATCGAGCCAATATCTGCTTTAGGGGGTAGAACTTTTGAAGCCCATTTCCGCGGCATTGTTCCATGTATTTGCATGGTGTCAAACGTGCAAAGCATCGAACGGCCGCGACATGTTCAAACGGAATTTAATAGAGAATCGGGGTTTTTTGTTTGTAAATGAAAAGGTCATGTTCTCAATAGAGAACCATTTTGATGACAAAGGAAACCGATCCTGTTGTGTGACATGCCTCGCTGTCTCACAGCGCATATATCCGGCAGCAAACTTTTTGGCTAAATCACCTAATTTTCATACAATTCTTCCGAGCATTCTTTATTTTATCCGCGCTTTTCGGAAATAAAAGCGCAGGCAATCGACAAACCGAGAATTTTAAAAGGAAACAGATAAATGATCACTGTTGAAAATCTTACCGTCGCATTTGGTAAACGTGTTTTGTTCAAGGACGTTTGTCTCAAATTCACGCCGGAAAATTGTTACGGACTCATTGGTGCCAACGGTTCCGGTAAATCGACATTCATCAAAGTGCTGTCGGGCGAGATAGAGCCGTCGAAAGGCGCGGTTCACATTGACCCCAACAAGCGTATGGCCGTTCTGCGTCAGGATCACTATGTCTTTGACGAGTTTTCTGTAATCAATACCGTGATCATGGGGCACAAGCAGCTTTTCGATCTGATTGCGGAGAAGGACATTCTCGAAGCCAAGGCCGATCTCACCGACGACGAAGGAATGCGCATGTCGGAGATTTACGGTGAGCTTGCCGAACTAAACGGATACGAGGCCGAAGCCGAAGCCGCGACGCTCTTGGCAGGGCTTGGAATCGAAACCGCGCTTCACGATACGCAGATGAAAAATCTCGAAGGTGGACAGAAGGTTCGCGTGCTTTTGGCGCAGGCGATCTTCGGAAATCCCGATATTCTTCTGCTTGACGAACCGACAAACAACCTCGACATGGATTCCATCCGCTGGCTCGAAAACTTTCTTGCCGATTTCAAGAACACGGTTATTGTGGTATCTCACGACCGTTATTTCCTCAACCAGGTTTGCACGCACATCTCCGACATCGACTACGGCGCGATCCGCACTTATGTAGGCAACTACGACTTCTGGTTCGAGGCCGCGCAGCTTGCGCAGGAACAGCGCAAAGATGACACGCGCAGTCGCGAAGAAAAAATCAAGAAGCTTCAGGCTTTCATTCAGAGGTTTGCGTCGAACGCATCGAAGGCGCGTCAGGCAACAAGCCGCAAGAAACTTATCGACAAACTTCAGCCCGAAGATATGCCGCTGACAACTCGCCGCTTTCCGTATGTGGAATTCAAGCCGGAACGCGATTGCGGCAAGCAGATTCTGACGATCACCAATCTTTGCAAAACAATTGACGGCGAAAAGTATCTCGACAACTTTTCCCTCACCGTCAACAGCGGCGACAAGATCGCGTTTCTTGGTCATAACGATCTTATCAAAACGATTCTTTTTGAAATAATAAACGACCGCATGAAACCAGACAGCGGATCGTTCGAGTGGGGCATCACGATCAAGCCGAGCTACTTTCCCAAAGACAACACGGCGATGTTCGATACCGATCTCAATCTGATCAATTGGTTGCGTCAATACACACCGCAGAATCAGGAAGACAACTTCATCAGAAGCTGCCTCGGGCGTATGCTTTTTTCCGGCGAAGAAGCGACCAAGTCGGCGCGGGTTTTATCGGGTGGCGAGAAGGTCCGCTGCATGCTTTCGGGCATGATGCTTTACGGCGGAAACGCACTGATCATGGATGAACCAACCAACCACCTCGACCTTGAGGCAATTACGTCGCTCAACAACGGCCTGACCAAATTCCCGGAGGTTCTGCTGTTCGCCAGCCACGACCATCAGTTCGTGAGTACGATCGCGACACGCATAATCGAGTTCTGCCCGTTTGGCGTGATCGACGCGATAATGAACTTTGAAGATTATCTCGACAACGCTGAAATAAACACGAAGCGTGACAAATTGTATCACGGGCATCACAGTCTGATGCTGTAGGAACGCTGACTTGAAAGCATCGGCGGTCTGCGGATTTTTCTCTACACCGCCATTGCTGCAATAATTATTTTCGGGGACTTCAAAAAGGAATTTTTATGGCGCGCAGAACTTTTATTGCCGGTAACTGGAAAATGAACACGACACTCGACGAAGCCGTGGCTCTCGCCGGTGGTGTTGTCGAAGCGGTCAAAGGTGTATCAGATGTAGAGGTCGCGATTTGCGTTCCGTACATCAGCCTTCAGGCGGTTTCGCAGGTTATTAAAGGAACAAACGTCAAGCTTGGCGCTCAGGATGTTCATTGGGAAGCCTCCGGCGCATACACCGGCAAGATCAGCACGTCAATGCTCAAGAGTGTTGGTGTCACTTATGTGATCATCGGACATTCCGAACAGCGTCAGTATTTCGGCGAGACCGACGAGTCCGTAAACAAGAAGACCAAGGCGACACTTGCTACCGGTCTGCTTCCGATCCTTTGCATTGGCGAGACTCTTGCCGAGCGCGAAGGCGGAAAAATGGACAGCGTCCTTGAGACTCAGCTTCGCGGCGGTTATGCCGGAATATCAAAAGAGGATGCGCTCAAAATCACGATCGCCTACGAGCCGGTCTGGGCAATCGGAACCGGCAAGACTGCGACTTCGCAGCAGGCCAACGACGCTCACGTTTTTATCCGTAAGGTTCTTGCTTCCATATACGACGAACAAACGGCTCAGGCCATTGTCATTCAATACGGTGGATCAATGAAACCCGATAACGCAAAAGAGCTGCTCGCCCAGCCCGATGTTGACGGTGGACTTATTGGCGGTGCGGCGCTTAAAGCCGATTCATTCAAAGGTATCGTAATTCCCAACTGAGGGTGGAAATATGGCAATCGTTTTCGGAATCGCAGTAGTTCTCTTTGTGCTTGTGTGCATATCGCTGGTCTTTCTGGTACTTATCCAGAACGACAAGGGTGGTGGTCTTGCAGGATCAATCGGCGGCGGACTCGCTTCTGCCGGCAGCATGCTTGGTACACAAGACACTGCGAACATCCTTACTCGCGGCACAACGATCTTCGCGACGGCGTTCATGGTTTTGTGTCTGGCTCTTTCGCTGATGGTTTCATGGACCAGCCGCGGTACCGAAGTTTCGATGCTCAAGAAGCGCGCCGAACAGCAGCAGCAGTTCTCGCCTTCGTCGATACTTCACGGATCGGCGCTTCCGGTGCAGAATGCTCCGGGCGGTGCAGCTCCGGTACAGCAGACGACCTCGCCGCTTCCATCGGCTCCGCTTCCTGTTCAGAATTCATCTGGCGCAAAGTAATTACATAAATTATTTTTGCTCCCGTCTTTGAAAAAACTGCGGTCGTGGTGAAATTGGTAGACACGATAGTTTAAGGGGCTATTGGGCGTAAGCCTGTGACGGTTCAAGTCCGTCCGACCGCACCAAATATAACGGGCCTTCCGGAGAAATCCGGAAGGCCCGTTTGTTTTGGGGAGCTTTTATGGATAGAGGAATA
>CAIOZP010000376.1 GCA_903862805.1 uncultured Fibrobacterota bacterium | reverse complement strand
TCCTGTCTGTCCCAACCGAATTAAATGAAAAGCTACTCTCCGAATCTCAAAAAATGATGCTGTCCCGAAATGCCTTTTGTCGGCTGGCCCTTTCAAAAGCGGTAAAGGAAGTCAGTGTCTGATGGCCTTCTCTCCTGCATTCCAATTCTACCCGAACGACTGGCTCGGATCATCTAAGGTGATGATGATGACACCGGCAGAAGAAGGCGCTTATATCCGGCTTCTGGCGATAGCTTGGGGAGAAGCGGACGGAGGACTACCAATCGACGATGACACACTTGCAGTGCTTTCTCGCCTCGGAAATTCTTGGTTGAGGTCTAAAGAAAAAATTCTTCGCTGTTTTTTTGAAAAAGACGGCCGCTATTTCAATAAGCGACTACTTGCCGAAAGAAAGAAACAAACAGCAAAAAGAGAACAGGCCAGCAATGCGGCTCTAAAGAGATGGAATGCGAACGTATTACACACGCATAGCGGAAGCAATGCAAACGCAGAAGAAACGCAATGCACTTCAATTGAAGAAGAAATAGAAAATAGAAGTAGTTCTCTTTCTCCGGAAGAAGAGTGCAGAGAAGAAACCGCTCTTTCTCTTCCAGGCACTTCCCAAGCTGCTTTCCGTGAATGGCTTCAGGCTGGCCCGATGAAATGGCTCAACTACGAGGTTCCAGCTTGGAGACAGTGGAAACTTCTGATGGCAGAACCGAACGCACCACTTGTGACCGATCTGATCGAAGGTGCGAAAAGATACAAGGCATATCTCAAAGATTCCGGATTTGTTAAGAATCCCGAAAACTGGCTAATCGCCGGAATGTGGTCGGTGAATTACGAGGATGTAGCCAAGACTCCCGAGGAACGCAAGAAAATCGCAGCCGACGAAAAGACCGCAAGAATACTTAAAACCTTCGGAGTTGAACCATGACACCAGAAGAAAACAGATACGAGAAGATCCGGGCGGTAATAGCACAGATTCGTCGGTACGAAGCTACTTCGCGGTTTCAGATCCCCGAAGAGATGGAGGAATTCCTTGTCAAACGGTTTGTCGATTCGCCTATCGACTATCTCGAAGAAACGGTAAGCCGGATGCTCAAAGACAAGGAAATAAAATTTACTCCGAGTATTGCGGTCTGGCTGGAACACTTCGCCGCTGTCGTTCAGAATAAAAAAACAAGGGAACGGGACAAGAGGTACTACAATCAGACCCGTCCCGTCTTCCCGCCTAATTTTTGGGACGAATGGAAAGCGACTCTTGCGAAGCAAGGGATCCATCTCGACCAAAGGAGCCTTGCAGTATGAAGCCCTCGCAGAAAAGAAGAATTGCGATTCGCTGGTATGTCGGGAAGATTCTCGGACTGATCACGGGAGAGCAAAGAAAAGGCGGTCGCCACCCGCTTTCGCAGCAGACGACCGCCCCCCCTTTAATTACGCGACAAAAATCTGAAACGCGGGAAATGTTGTCAAGGGTATAACCAGATTTCGGCAATAAATAAATGAACCGGCCGAGAGGCCAAGAAAGGATTGATGGTATGAACACAAAAACTGCGCAGGTGATCAATTGCATGGACAAAGGCAAGGTGAAATACATCGGCGTTTGTTTTGATGGATACGGCGCAAAAGTTTACACGTACAAAGTACCCGCAGAAATTCCGGTCAACAAGGACGACAAAGTCTTGGTCAACGCTAATGATGATTTCAAAGTCGTCACGGTGGTGAGAATTAGCGCAGAAATACCGTCAGGGATGTTGCACACAGCAATAAAGTACCCTGAAGCCATTCTCGCAAATGGCCAAGGAGCCTTCACAGAACACCAAGAACGGGAGAAGAGAACTTCTGACATTATCAGCATGGCAGAAGCTCGGAAAACCCAACGCAGCATGATTGAAGAAATTTCACAATATCTAACTATAGAAGAAAAACAGTTTCTCGGATTAGAGCAAAAGTAAAAAGGCCGCCCCCTGCGCTAACAGAGGAACGGCCCAACCGTGCAAACATTCACTAAAAAAATGGAGTGTGCCAAATGGCAACGCAAGAACAAAAGCAACTACTCGCAGCGGGTTCGATTAAAAAGACGAAATCCGGCGAGTCAACAACGAGTCTTCAGTTCCTCACAAATTCCCGCCGGAATATGTACGGCGAATGTCCGCGCAAACATCAGCTCCGCTACGAAAAGGAATTGACAAGTGCGAAGACCTCCGAAGCTCTCGCAGTCGGCAGTCTAATTCACGAATGCCTTGAAGCATGGTGGAAAGGAAACGGAGATCTTAACGCGGCTCTTGAGGTGCTTGTTGTCGAGCGCAACAAAGAAGGCATCGACCTTTTCAGAATCGCCCTTGTGACAGCACTCATTTTCGGCTATCACAAGAAGTGGTCTCCAGCAGCCGAAAAGATCAGCGTCAAAGCAGTCGAACTTGAATACCACGCGCCGCTACTGAATCCCGATTCCACATTCCCGTCGAGAACTTTTGAGCTGGTCGGAAAGATCGACGCGATTGCCGAACTCGAAAACGGAACGCTTGCCATTATCGAACACAAAACAACATCGGAAAGCATCGACGCTTCATCGGATTACTGGTCGCTTTTGTCAATCGACGGGCAGGTATCAGGCTACTACATCGGAGCGCAGACGCTTGGGTATCAAGTCGAAACCTGTCTGTACGACGTGATTAAAAAACCGTCGCAAAGACCTTCGCAGGTTCCTCTCGTTGATGAAGACGGCTTTAAGATCGTCTGTGATTCCGACGGCGTCCGCATTCGTACCAAAGACGGTAAGAAGTGGAGAGAAAGCGGCG
>CAIOZP010000375.1 GCA_903862805.1 uncultured Fibrobacterota bacterium | reverse complement strand
TTTGGGATATGAAACAGGAACTGAAGCTGGAACAGGAGATGTGTTGACAAAGTTTCCTGCTCACAAAACGTCAATTGTGGTATTTACACTACAAGCCCAGGATATACCATCACAAATTGTCGGTTGTATGGCAATGCCACTGGCCTTTATGTTGGAGACGCGGCGGGAAAAGTTGTAGATTGTAGTTTCATTGCAAATACTCAATATGGAATTAATAGTTTATATCTTTCTTTGGTTGAGGGTTGTTCCTTCAGAGAAACCGGTGTTGCAATTCAAGCACTTTGCTATGATGGTGGTGTAAGAATCATCAACAATTCCATAATCCAATGTAGCACAGGCATCAACATTAATCAAACTCAAAATCAGATGGGCGTTCTAATTACAAATAATTCGATATTACAGTGTACTGTATGTGGCATCTTGCTAAATTCATGCAACGGAATTGTGACGCAGAATGTGCTTGGCCATAATAAGGTAAATCACTCGTTTACCAATCCGTTAAATGCCCCTACGCCTCCGGCATTTACAAATAACTGCGAATTTTAGAAACTTTATCATGTAACATCACCGGTTCAGTACATTTGACCACTGATGCCTAACAGATGTTCTGAACCGATTTCGGGCAGTAAGAATGCGTTCCCGAATAGAACGAATGGACAAAAACTCACCCCTCAAAATCCGCATCCCCAATCAACACCACCCGCAACAATTCCTCCGGAGTAGTCACTCCATCCCTGACCTTCGACAGTCCATCGGCAAGAAGAGAATGCGTACCGTTTGTCCTGATAAACTGCCTGATGGATGTGTCAGATTCTTCCTTTGCGATCATCACACGCAATGGCTCGGTCATCGGAATGAATTCGAAGATCGCAGTACGTCCGCGATAACCGGTTTGCCCGCAGTTATCACATCCACACGCTTGATACATTCCGGGAATTGGATTGCTCCCCATAACAAGTTTCCAACGACCGATTATTTCTTCTGAATGCGGAGCCTCTTTACGGCATGATTCACAAAGAACTCTGACAAGTCTTTGTGCAAGTACACCAATTACAGAAGACGCAACAAGGAACCCGGGAATACCAAGATCGTGAAGTCTTGTTATGGCAGATACCGCATCGTTGGTGTGAAGTGTCGAGAAAACCAAATGGCCTGTCTGAGATGCCTGCATGGCGATCTTTGCAGTTTCGGCGTCGCGTATTTCTCCGACGAGAATCACATCTGGATCCTGACGCAATATCGAGCGAAGTGCCGACACAAAAGTAACTCCGGCCTTCTCGTTTATCTGCACCTGATTGACACCAGCGATTTTGTATTCAACAGGATCTTCGATTGTTGTGATGTTGATTGATTTCTGGCGAATCTTGTTGAGACAGGCAAAGAGTGTTGATGACTTGCCGCTACCTGTTGGGCCGGTTACAAAGATCATTCCCTGCGGTTTATTGATCAGCTCGTTTATTTGTTCCTGCATAGCGACGGGCATTCCGAGATTGGCAAGACTCGTAAGAGAAATGTCGTGTTTGAGAATGCGGATAACAGTTTTTTCACCATAGTGAGTAGGAAGAGTTGACACACGAAAATCATAATCCTGACCTCGCCAATTATAGCGAATGCGGCCATCCTGTGGAGCACGTTTCTCGGCGATGTCGAGACAGGCCATTATTTTGATTCGCGATGTTACAGGCGTAAAAAGCTGCCGTGGCAATTCCATCGACGGCACAAGCATTCCATCTATACGGAAACGAACCGCTGCCGATTTCTCGGCAGGTTCGATATGAACATCTGATGCCCCGTTTTTTATCGCCTCATCGAATATCAAGGCGGCCATTCTTACGACCGGCTCCGACTCGGTACGGCGCAGAATATCATCAAAGGATTGTTCGTCAGAATCCGTTCCGGATGTATGCTGAAACTCTGCCGCAAGCTGATCCGCAGACAATGAAAACGATGTCGATTTCTCTTCTGCTTCTATCAGGTGTTGTTCAAGTTCTGCCGCTGTTACTTTGATCGGAACGATTGGTAATCCAAGAGTCATTTCGGCAATAGCGAGTGTGTCAAAATCGGCAGGGTCGAGAAGAGTAATCTCGGCGTAGGAAGGATGAGTGGCGAGGACGTGGTATTTTTGTTTTGTTTGCATCATGATGGGAAAATACTTTGAGACGCAAACACAATCATAATTTTAAAAGTAAACCCCCAGCTTTGCTGGGGGACTCGCAAAGTTGGACTTTTGCGGGATGAATTCGAGTCACCGAAAGTATCCTTATCAACGGAACCGCTCAAAGTTCAATTAGATAAGGATACAAGCGATGAACGACCACGAGAATCTAAATCATACCGCATGGGATTGTAAATATCATGTGGTATGGATACCAAAGAATCGTAAGAAAACGATATTCAAGGAGCTTCGGCCATATTTGGGTGAGGTCATACGGGACTTGGCCTCACACAGAGAAAGTCGGATAGAAGAAGGTCATTTGATGGCGGATCATGTACATATTTTGATCTCGATACCACCGAAGTACTCAGTATCACAAGTTATCGGCTATGTGAAAGGAAAAAGTGCGATAGCGATAGCCCGTCAGTATATGGGAAAGAGTCGAAATTTTACAGGTCAAAGCTTCTGGGCACGTGGTAATTATGTGTCAACAGTTGGTCGTGAAGAGGAAACAGTACGCAAGTATATTCAACATCAAGAAAAAGAAGACCAACGCATTGAACAGTTGAGATTGTTTTAAATAAGTCCGCCTTTTGGCGGTTCATGTATTAATCCGCTTTGAGCGGTTCCAACTTTCCAAGCCTCCGGCTTTGCCGGAGGTACTTGAC
>CAIOZP010000374.1 GCA_903862805.1 uncultured Fibrobacterota bacterium | reverse complement strand
CAGTCTGTGGAATCGATCTGGACGAGAAGGTAGTGGCTGTCGCAAAAGCAAATGCAAAACTCAATCAATTGCCAGTTGATTTTGTTCATCGAAATGCCTTCGATTTTTTGCGTGAGGTTGTGCAGAAAAAAGATCACGCAGGTCTTCTGATTCTCGATCCGGCCAAGATGGCCAATTGCAAAGAGGATCTTCCGAAAGCTCGCAGGTCTTATGCTGATCTTAATCATCTCGCGATACAGTCCGTTGAACGCGGCGGAATATTTGCAACGTTTTCCTGCACGGGTCTGGTTTCCGAAGGCGAGTTTCTCGATATTGTTGCATCATCGGCCGATAGGGCAGGGCGCACGATCGAGATTTTCCATATAGGCGGTCCGGGCCCCGATCATCCGGTCGCTTCCAACTTCCCAGAAGGTCGGTACTTAAAAGCTGTTTTCGGGAGAGTGTTTTAATGAAGTCTTTGCATTATGATTGTTTCGCTGGAATTTCGGGAGACATGAATCTCGGTGCTATGATCGACCTCGGAATGCCGGTGGCTCATCTGGTTGACAATCTGCGAAAGCTTTGTCTTGACGGATGGGAACTCTCTGCCGAACCTTTTGTAAAAAGCGGCATAAGGTCGACAATGGCAAAGGTGATGTTGACAGAAGAGAATCATGCTCACGATCATCACTCGCATCACGAACATCATCATTCGCATTCACGCAGTTTGCCGGAAATCGAATCCTTGATTGACCAAAGCGAACTTTCTCCTTTTGTCAAGGAACTGTCAAAAAGGATTTTCACGGTTCTCGGAAATGCCGAGGCTAAAATCCACGGAATACCTGTCGAAAAAGTTCACTTTCACGAGGTCGGGGCCGTAGATGCGATTGTCGATATCGTTGGTGCAGCGATAGCAGTGGAATATTTCTCACCCGATCGTATCACCTGCTCGCGTATCGAACTCGGTAGTGGAACCGTAAAGTGCGCACATGGAATACTGCCGGTTCCAGCACCGGCAACGGTCGCGATACTTTCTGGTATTCCGGTAAACATAGGCGGGACGAATATCGAGGCAACCACTCCAACAGGTGCTGCGATTTTGAAAGCAATCGTTGACGAATTCACCGATGCGTTCTGTGGTTCGATTGACAAAATAGGAATCGGAGCCGGACATAAAGACGGAACCATCCCCAATATCCTTCGCGTAATGTTTGTCGATAATAAGTCTGATTGCGAGGTGTCGGAAGAATACTCGGTTGAGGTAGTTGCCAACATCGACGATATGTCACCGGAATATCTTGCAGCGGCAGTTAGCCGCCTTCTCGAAGTTGGTGCCGATGATGCATGGATCGTTCCAATAGTCATGAAAAAGGGTAGAGCCGCATCGCAAATATTTGCTTTGTGTAATTCGCATATTGTCAATGAAATTGAAAAGGTGATCTTTTCCGAAACATCTTCGATCGGGTTGCGCAGGCGCAACGTGACCAAGCGAATACTTCGGCGGGAAAGTTTTTCTGTCAGCACTGCGCTTGGCGAAGTTCGGGTTAAGCGAGCCATGTTTGACGGGCAGGAAAAAATCAAACCAGAATTCGACGATTTGCAAAAACTTGCCGAACGAAATGGCCTTTCTTTGCCGCATGTCCTGCAGTCCGTTACTACCGAGATTGACAAAATGAGAAAAGAAAGCAAGTGATGGGAAGAGGCTGGATATACATCGCACTCTCGACTTTGCTCTTCAGCACGATGGAGATTGCGCTCAAGTTGGCATCAGGCGGTTTCAACCCGGTGCAGCTTACTTTTCTTCGTTTTTTT
>CAIOZP010000373.1 GCA_903862805.1 uncultured Fibrobacterota bacterium | reverse complement strand
GCTTTGCCGGTGCTGTCAACGAACTCGATTCCGACTGAAGATGGGAAGGCTGCGCATGATTTGTTCGACAAAATGCTGATGGTGTCTTTGTAGAAATTGATCAGGTTGAAATCGTAGTTAGTCCAGAGTGAATCAGACCATCCTAAACCGTTCATGATAGTTGATGGTGATGTGAAAGTTGTGCTGTCGATCGGATTTTTGCCAGTCAATACATCGGCGCTGTAGGATGATGCGCATCCGCGGGAAAGTCCGAAAAGCCACATGAATGACTGCATTGCATTGTCGCCGAAAAGTCCGTGGGCAGTTGTGTCTGTGACATTATTAAGAAGAACTCTGGTTGACGCAACCCAGTTGCCGAAGTTGCCGATTGTATCGGGATCGTACAGAACACGCACTGCGAAGCCTGCTGGTGGAGCTACATTCTGGCTGTTGAGTGAAGCCTTCGTGAAAACATAAACCGAATCTACTGTGAATCGTATCGCACCGTTGATTCGACCATCGGAGAAGTAGCTGTTTACTTTTGCGAACTGATCGGCAATGTACTGACGCACTGTCGTGAGTCCGCCGTAAGCCGTGACCGCGCTATCGGCGATTCCGACGATCACTGGAAAGTGCCAGAGTGGGCGGGCATCGGCGGTCTGAGTTTTGGCAACAATTGAAATCAATTGAGCTGGTTTGATGCGGAGCGAATCGGCAAGGACGATACGCATTGCTGTTGCTCCGCCCATCATAAATTCGGGAAGTGTCCCGGGCGGAATAGAGTCGAAAACAAGCGCCCTGAATCCGGCAATGTCGGCAACGGATGCTGAAAGATTTTTGACTATTGATGTTCCGCGCAGATAGATATTCCCGCTTGTCATAGTGTCTGGAACAAGCAGCTTGATCGTTGCCGATGTATCGACGCGAATCCTGCCGAGGTCGAGTGCCGAATCAGATGTGTTATGAAGTCCGCGAACGATGTAGCGCATTCTGCTTGAGGGATGATAAATGGTCATCGTGTAGGAAACACCTGACTTTGCAGTGATGCCGAATTTGCCTGAGGCATCGCCTGTGGCATGGAGCACGAATGAACTGTCCATAGTGGTCGGATCGTAGAAGTCTGGGGCGAGCTGAATACTGGCACCGCCTGCCGATTGGCTATCGGGTAGGATTACCGCCCCATAAATGAAGTCGGGATTGTCGGAGCCTCCTGCGACATTCGAACTGCTTGAGCATCCGGCCAGCAACGCAATAGCAGTGCTGACGAATATCGCAATCAAAGTCACATGTCGGCCTCGAATCATCATCACTCCGTGAGGGTTGATCCTGTTTCCGAAATCATTTCATCGCGGTCGTTACCGTTTTCTATTACTTCGCCAGTATCCCGCTTTTTTGCGACAAAGACAAGCTCTGTGTCTTGACAGTCAATAAGCAGATCATCTCCATCGTGATATGAACCTTTAAGGAATTCTTCGGCCAGGCGATCTTCGACTTCACGCTGAATCGTTCTGCGAAGTGGGCGAGCACCGAGAACCGGATCGAAACCTTTGTCAACCAGATGCGTTTTGGCTTCATCTGTGATCACTATATTCACGTTCTTTTCCGCGAGACGACTTGCGACCTGCGCAAGATGAATCTCTATGATTCTGGCGATCTCGGTCTTGGCAAGCGAGCCAAATACGATTGTTTCATCAACACGGTTAAGGAACTCAGGGTTGAAGAGTCGCTTGAGTTCTTCGAGAACCTTTGACTTCATCGACTCGTATGTACTGGTCGAATCGGTCTTGCCGAAGCCAAGCGCACCGGCCTTTTTCATATCGCGGGTTCCGGCGTTGCTTGTCATTATGATAATCGTGTTTTTGAAATTGACGTGGCGGCCGTAGCTGTCGGTTGCAACTCCGTCGTCAAGAATCTGCAAAAGAATATTGAAAACGTCGGGATGTGCCTTCTCGATTTCGTCAAACAAAATAACCGAATACGGCTTCTTGCGAACTTTCTCTGTGAGCTGACCGCCTTCTTCGTAACCAACGTATCCAGGAGGCGCGCCGACCAGACGACTGACCGCGAACTTCTCCATATACTCCGACATGTCGATGCGGATCAGTGCGTCTTCGCTGTCGAAAAGTTCTTTCGCAAGAGTCTTGGCAAGTTCTGTTTTGCCCACGCCTGTCGGGCCGAGAAAAATGAAACTTGCGATCGGACGACGCAGGTTATGAAGACCGGCACGTGATCGGCGGATACTTCTTGCGACCGCGGTGAGCGCTTCGTCCTGACCGATAACACGCTTGCGAAGTTCGTCTTCAAGAGCCAGAAGTTTCTTGCTCTCTTCCTCTTCAAGTCGCGAAAGCGGAATACCGGTCATGGCCGAAATCACCTCGATGATCATTGCTTCGTCAACGGTTAGGCGCTCTTCGGCCTTGGTCTTGCGCCAGAGAGCTTTCTTTTCGAGCAGCTCGCCTTTGAGCCGATCCTGTTTGTCGCGGAGCTGTGCAGCTTTCTCGAAATTCTGTTCGGTGACAGACTGTTCTTTTTCTTTTATTACCTCGGCAAGTTCCTTCTCGATGTCGCGGACTTCCGGCGGAATTTCCATGCTGGAGAGTCGCTTGCGCGCACCGGCCTCGTCGATGAT
The DNA here is from genome assembly GCA_903862805.1 of uncultured Fibrobacterota bacterium. Lineage (GTDB taxonomy): Bacteria > Fibrobacterota > Chitinivibrionia > Chitinivibrionales > CAIOZP01 > CAIOZP01. The sequence continues at coordinate 307 of CAIOZP010000373.1, read as the reverse complement.
GTCGATTGCCTTATCGGGAAGGAAACGATCGGAGATATAACGCTCGGATAGTTTGACTGCCTCTTCAATCGCCTTGTCGGTGTAGTTGACCTTGTGGTGATCTTCATAGTTATGGCGAAGGCCTGAGAGAATCTGGATCGTTTCCTCAACATTTGGTGGGTCAACCATGATCGTCTGGAAACGACGTGCAAGTGCTCCGTCTTTTTCAATGTATTTGCGGTACTCGTCGAGTGTGGTAGCGCCGATGCACTGAAGCTCTCCACGAGAGAGAGCAGGCTTGAAGATGTTGCTCGCATCAAGGCTTCCT
>CAIOZP010000372.1 GCA_903862805.1 uncultured Fibrobacterota bacterium | reverse complement strand
CCGGTTCATCGGAGCAATACCTTTCGGCACCTACAGAAGTTCATTGGGCGATTACCAATAAATGCACACAGGGTTGCAGCGGATGCTACATGAATTCGCAAGCGACCGCCGATAGTGAACTCTCGACCGAAAAGCTGAAACAATCACTTAAAAAACTTCGCGACTTTGGTGTGTTTCACGTTGCTCTTGGCGGAGGCGAAGCATTTCTGCGCTCCGATTTCGGCGGGATAGTTTCTTATTGCGAGGAAATAGGGCTCGTACCGAATCTTACCACGAGCGGCGCAATAATTGGCGATGAAGAAATTGCCATTTGTAAACGCATGGGACAGATCAATCTTTCGATAGATGGTATCGGTGAGAAATACAACATCAATGGGCGACATGGGAATTTCGATCAGGTCGAAAACTCTTTGGTAAAACTTCGCAATGCCGGTGTGACCGTTGGCATAAATTGTGTCGTTACCCGAAAGAATTATGATTCACTCCAGGAGGTTGTCGATTTCGCCGCAAAACATGGCCTTAATGAGGTCGAGTTTCTAAAGTACAAACCATCGGGTCGGGGCGCGATTGATTACGATCAGTTTTCACTCACTCAGGAAATGATAAAAACCTTTTATCCAAAATTGTTGGCATTAAAACATCCTGCCGAAATGGAACTCAAAATCGATTGCTCGTTTATTCCGGCGCTCGTATATCACAAGCCGAAAACCGAAGATCTTGAGAAGTGCGCAGTAAGTGGATGTGATGCAGGAAATATGCTTCTGTCGGTCAAGAGCAACGGAGTTTTTGCGGGCTGTTCTTTTGTCGATAACGATGATGCCGAAATGGTCGGCGAAATTAAAGACCGGTGGAATACTTCACGACATTTGCAAAAGTTCCGCGACCTCACAAAGAACGCACAGGAACCATGCAAGTCCTGCGAATATCTTTCTATCTGCCGATGCGGTTGTCGTGCCACTGCCAAATATTACACGGATGATTTTTTCGCGCCTGATCCTGAGTGTCCGGTTGTACATGAATATAGAAATAAATGACGAAAGGCTTATAGTATATGAAAACCGAAACAGTTGTTTTCCCCAAAGGTGTTTTAAAAATCAAGAAGGGATACAATCCGAATTCGAGCAGCATCGGAACGGTTCTTTATTCTTTCCCTTTGGCTTTTATTGCGTTGAGCACCATTATCGCGCTCTGTGCAGCGCTTATTGATGGCAAGGAGAAAAATCAGAAATGAGATTTTTTATCCTGACCATTGCCAGCGTGGTTTTTTTCGGATTGAATGCCGGTGCGCAAAGTGCAATTCCTGCCAATGGAGACAGCGTAATCGGAGTTCTTCTTTCGGTCAACCAAAGCAGCGACGAAAAGCAGAGAATCGAATTCGCGCATAAGTGCGAAACTATCGCCGCGCTTTACCCCAAAGCCGCTTCTGTTGGAGATTTATATCAGCAGATCGGTGATATTTATTACAGTGTCAACCATATCCGTTTTGCATCAAAGTGGAGTTTGTGGTACAAAAAGGCAATCAAGACTAATCCATCGCTTGAAAGCTCAACACCTATTG
>CAIOZP010000371.1 GCA_903862805.1 uncultured Fibrobacterota bacterium | reverse complement strand
CGCAGTCTTCGCCGGATACCATCCGAAGAAAATACCGACAGCCGCCGAAAATGAAAAGCCCAACGCAATCGACTGCCACGACACATCGACCGGCCAATGCTGGAATGTAGCAATCATCATCGAAATGGAACCGCCGATAATTATTCCAATGGTGCCGCCGAGAACGCTGAGCACAACCGCTTCGACAAGGAACTGCGCCAGCACGTCGGATCCACGAGCACCTAAGGCCATGCGGATCCCGATCTCGCGCTTCCGCTCGGCAACCGACACCAGCATGATGTTCATGATTCCGATTCCGCCAACAAGCAGCGACACCGCCGCAATACTCGCGAGCAGCATTCCCATTGTACCGGATGTTTTTTCTGCAGCGGCTGCGATTTCGGTCTGGGTTCTAATTGTGAAATCGACGCCGTCGCCGCCGCTTCCGCGATGATTGGCAACAAGCACCTGGTTGATCTGTTGCTTCGCATCTTCGACAGACTTTTCATCAATCGCAGAGATGATTATCGAGTTCACATAAGTCGCGCCGATCAGTCGTTTCTGCGCAGTTGAAAAAGGCATGATGACCTGATCATCTTGATCCATTCCCATTGCATTCTGGCCCTTAGATTCGAGCACGCCGACTACGCGAAACGGAATATTCTTGATACGGATAATTGCACCGACAGGATTCTTGTCGCCGAAGAGATTATCGACAACCGTCTGTCCAAGCAGACAAACCTTGTCGGATGAATGTTCGTCGGACTCAGTGTAAATCGTGCCGGATGAAAGCGGCCAGTCTCTTATCGAGAGATAGTTCGGATAACCGCCATAAACCGAAGTGCGCCAATTTTGATTGCCGAATTTTATCTGCGCCGATGTTCTTGCAACCGGCGTCGCATATTTGACAGATTGACACTTGGCAGTTATTGCTGCGATGTCGTCTTCTGTAAAGCGCGACGATGTTCCGGCCTCGCTTCTCACACCGCCCTGAGTAAACGCGCCTGGCATCACCATTATCACGTTGGTTCCAAGCGCGCCGATCTGCTGGCTGATCATATTCTTTGCACCGTTGCCAACTGCAAGCATTGCGATAACGGCGGCTACACCGATGACAATTCCAAGCATTGTAAGAAACGATCGCATGGGATTGCGGCCGATGGATCGAAGCGCAAGCATCAGCACTGTTCCGAAATTCATGATGCGCCTCCGGCGGTTCTGCGATTGACAACTGCGACATCGTTTATTATTACTCCATCGCGGAAGGTTATGTTGCGCGATGCGAATTGCGCGATGTCGCTCTCGTGAGTCACCAAAACTATTGTGATACCTTTGTCGTTGAGCTTGCCAAAAAGTCCCATGATGTCTTCGCTGGTGGCGGTGTCGAGATTGCCTGTCGGTTCGTCGGCAAGAATGATGAGCGGCTCGTTGACAATTGCGCGTGCAACCGCAACACGCTGCTGTTGACCGCCCGAAAGCTGTGCCGGTGTATGGTGACTGCGGTCGGAAAGACCTACGGCTTTGAGTGCTTCGTGCGCACGTTCATGCGCCTCTGCCTGAGAAGTCTTGCGATTGTACATCAGCGGAAGCGCGACGTTTTCAAGCGCCGAGGTTCTCGAAAGTAAATTGAACGACTGGAACACGAAGCCAAGTTTCAGATTGCGGATTTGCGCCAGTTCATCGGACTTCATGGAGCCGACATCGGTTCCGTCGAGCAGGTAGCGGCCCTCGGTCGGAACATCGAGGCAACCGAGAATATTCATGCAGGTTGACTTGCCGGATCCGCTCGCACCGAGGATCGCAACGAACTCGCCACGACTGATGCGAAGATCAACCGAGCGAAGCGCATGCACCGGTTCGTCGGACGAGTGATAGGTCTTATTGACCGAGCACAGTTCTATGACCGGCGTCATTTCACGCCCCTCGGCATTCCGCCACCCATCGGCGGGCCGCCGCCCTGAAAAGGATTCTGAGTCTGTGCCGCCGCCGGTTTCTTTTTCGCATTGACGACCCCGGTAATCACGCTGTCGGTT
>CAIOZP010000370.1 GCA_903862805.1 uncultured Fibrobacterota bacterium | reverse complement strand
TACGGGACAGCTTTTTTCACGAAATTCTACGAAGAACCCCAAAATAGGACGGCTCATTGGTGGATTTGAATTTCAAAAAAGGGCCGCATCTCAAAAAACGATGCGGCCCCAATCAATCAACTCATTCAAAAACTCTCACAAAGAAAATTACTTCTTCACAACAGCCTTTTTAGCAGCAGGTTTCTTCACTGCACTTACTGCTGGAATCTTCACGCCCTTGGGCAGACCCTTCCAAGCTGTAACTACCGGCTTGATTCCCTTTTCCTTCATTTCCTCTTCCGCGCGGATGAGCGGGTTGTAGTTCTGAAGGTTGCGTTCGCCGTTTGGCGCGCCAGCCTTGAGCCAGACCTTGTTGGAAACTGCACCGTACATGAGCGGCAGGTAAGGAAGGAATTCCGAGCTGCCTTCGGTTGAACGATGCGAGAAGAAAGCTGTGAACTCGTTACTCTTGATGTTCGCAATTGCTTCGGAGATTGACTTCACGCCAACCTTTGCAAGGTCGTCAAGAACGATCTTCATGTCACCGCGTGCGGTGAGGAATTCCTCGACCATCTTCGGATCGGCAAGACCGAGAACGATCTCGATTGCAAGACGTGTTTCGGTGAATGTTCCGGCCTGATTAAGCTTGATGAGAACCGAAGAACCACAGCGATTCTTCATCTCCTTGGCTGCAAGGAACGGAAGGATGAAACGCATCTGGGTAACTGCGAGGTCGTCGATAACGATCTGAACGCGGTTGCCGTACTTTTCGCTCATGAGCTTGTGCCCGATAGGATCGTGCTCTGAAGCCGGATCTTCCATCGTGACAAAGTTCGGTGCGCTCTCGACAACTTTACCACAGAAGTTGATAAGGTCTGTGCGGGAAATTGTCGCAGCCTTTTCACCCTGTGAGAAACGAAGACGGTACTTGTCTGTTCCGGCAAGCTCGCCCTTCTGAATTTCGGAGAAGGCGTTGTCTGTTCCGATAGCGTAGTCCTTTACTCCAAGCTTGAGCTGCTCTGCACATTCCTTGATACGGCTGAGACCTTCGAAATTGTCCTTGACCGGGAATACGAATCCGCGCTCTTTTGCTGTGCCTGTCGGAAGACCGTCACGAACAAGGTTCTTCTCGAACTGACGGAAGAACTGTGTGCCGACTTCAAAAACTCCCTTGACCGACTTCTGGTTCATGGCGAAGAAGAACATTTCCTGAATGTCCTGCTTTGTGCCTGGAACGTGCTCACCGCCACAGACCATGTTGAAAGCGATATTCGGGAAATAGAATTCCTTCATGCCCTTCGGAGCAAGAACTTCCCATGCCTTGTAGCCCGATGCGTTGAGAAGAGTCTGGAAGAAAACGGTTGACGAAGCGAGAGCTGCGTTGCCGCCCCAGACTTTCTTGTTCTGCCCTGCGCCCTTGACAATTGCGAGGTCGAAAGCACGTGCTGCATCGAGGATGTCTGAAGGCTTGCGAATGACAACCTTCTTGGGAAGTAGAGGAACAATGTTCTTGTCGATAGACTTGATAGCCTTGTCGTTTGCAATATAGACAGCTTCGTTTTCGCCGTCAGATGTTCCCTTTGCAATTCCGTTACGCTCGGAGATCGTGAACTTCTCTGTTCCACGCTCGACCCATGCGGTCATAACGCCTTCGAGGGTGAAGTTTGCATAGGAAGAAAGGATCTCGCGACCTTTCAGGGTGAACTTGGAAACGACGGTTTCCTTGGCCATTAGTGCCTCCAGTAAAGTTGGTAAAAAGTAAAGAACCGAATTTGAATGAAATATAGTTTATGTGAAACTTGCTTCTCAAAAACATGCGTGATATACAGACGAAACGACTATCGACAAATGCTGGGGGGCACTGACAGGCAAAGCGTATAACCGTGTCGCGGCTCATTATTTTCCGCCGGATAATATATTCCTCACTTCCTTACCAGAACAACGGGGATCTGTCATGAAATTCAGATATTTCACTATCGTAATTACGGCGGTGCTTCCACTGCTTCTGCTTGACGGATGCGTGAAGAAACTCGCGATGAACGCCGTCGCCAAAGCACTGACCACCGAAGGCCCGTCGCCGTTCACGACAGACGATGATCCTGAACTTGTCGGCGATGCTCTACCGTTCGCTCTCAAAATGTACGAATCGATTCTTGTACAGACTCCAGACAATGATCGCATGTACTATTCAACCGGAAAAAGTTATGTCTCCTACGCATACGCATTTGTCAATACACCGGCCGACACAATCTCCGATGCACGCATGGAATTCCGTGATCATCAATACAAACGCGCCAAGAAACTTTATCTGCGTGGCCGCAACTATCTGCTCAAAGCAATGGAGCTGCGTCATCCGGGTTTCAATGCTTGTTTAGACCGTGACAAAACCGATTCTGCATTAGCCCTTACCACCATCGCCGATTCGGCCTTGCTTTACTGGACGGGAATGGCATGGATGGGCGCGTTCACCGTTGACAAGTTCGATATGTCTCTGCTCGCCGACATAGGAAAACCCATTGCGATTCTCAATCGCGCCTATAAGCTCGATCCCGATTTCGGAGCCGGTGCGCTTGACGAATATTTCATTTCATTCTACGGCGGTATGCCAAAGTCGATGGGCGGCGACAAGAAAAAAGCGCACAGCTGTTTTGATCGCGCCGTAAAACTTTCGGGCGGATCGCGCCTCGGCCCTTACATCTCGCTTGCCTCGGCAGTATGTATTCCGGAGCAGAACCGGACGGAGTTTGAAAATCTTCTCGACAGCGCACTTGCCATTGATGTAGATAAGTACCCCGACAACAGATTGGTCAATACTATTTCGAGACAGAAGGCACAGTGGATGCTTGACAACATAGACAATTATTTCGTTGGTGAAAAATCTGATTCAACAGCGGTTCAGGATTCCGGAGAGACAAAGAAATGAAGAAGGTTTATTTTGCATTGATGCTGCTTGTATGTGCCGTCGTTTCGACATCGGCACTGACGATCAAACTCGGCACCATCGCTCCGGCAGGTTCGCCGTGGGACAAAGCTGTGCGCACTATCGGTGCCGACTGGGCCAAGACATCAGGTGGCGCGATCACGCTAAAAGTCTATCCGGGCGGTGTCGCCGGTGACGAGGACGACATGGTTCGCAAGATGCGCATCGGTCAGCTCAACAGTGCCGCTCTCTCCGGCATTGGACTCTGCCGGATGTTCAAGGGATTCCTTGCGATGCAGCTCCCCATGATAATCAGAACCGACGACGAATTGAATTACGTGCTTGACAAAATGCAACCATACTTCGAGCAGAAACTTGCCGAGCAGGGCGTGGTTGTTCTTTGCTGGACGAAAGTCGGCTGGGCACATTTCTTCTCGAAGAATGCCGTTACAACTCCCTGCGATCTCAAGGCGCAGAAGCTGTTCATCACCGCAGGCGACGACGATGCCGAGCAGATCTGGAAGAGTGCCGGTTTCAAACCGATTCCCCTTTCAACCAACGACATCATGATGGGACTCCAGAGTGGAATGATCGACGCGGTC
>CAIOZP010000369.1 GCA_903862805.1 uncultured Fibrobacterota bacterium | reverse complement strand
ATTGACAACAGGGAATGTCATCGCAAGCGCGGCAAGTGCGTGTGTTCCGAGTCGCGACACGAACCATGCATCGATCAGGAAGAATCCCATCATCGAGAGAATGCCAAGAAGCAGCGGAGCGGCGAGCCTTAGAAGCATCGGCGCGATTGGGCCTTCGGTCAGGATCGGTTTATCACGCATTGTCGATCAGGTTTTCTTTGATTATGAACATGTCAGGGACGCTGTTGTACGGTCGCATTTGTCAATTATTCCAATCTGCAAGTTCGGATCGGAATATAAATCCACGATAAATGATTTCGGATAGATGATTTGCGCAACCTACTGAACCATCAGCTTCACAACCGTCTGTGTCCCAACATGATCAGAGATCCTTGCAACATATGCACCCTTCGCGGCAGTGGATCCGAGCATTCGCAAAAGAGATATGTGCGCCGGAGAAACATCGCTTCTGCATTTTGCAATAAGCCGTCCCTGAAGATTGTAAATGCTCACCGAAAACGGTTTGGATTTTATTGGCGTAACGGGTTCACGCACAATCCCGACGGAACCGAATGATGCCGACTTCGCTCTGATGTTCCATCCGTCAATTGTGGCAGTCATTGATACGGTTTTGACATCGGATGTCACGAAGGTCGCGGTGAGTTTGCGGCTTTCGCCAGGCAGAAGTACCATGTAGTTGTCAGACCAGCGCACAGGAAGAATTTCTACGCCGGATTCGTCTGAGATTGACAGATGCGAACCGAATGCCGGAACCGTGCCGGTATTTTTTACCGTGACAGTGCAGATCATTTCGGGTGAGGTTGAAGACTTTACGGCAGAGATTGTTGCGTCAACAGAATCGAGCGAGCGCAGGGCAGAGAAGTCGGCGTATGACGAGCAAGGCGTGTAATACCAGTCATCGTTTTGCCAATCAATCACATCAGGCGTTTTTGAAAGCCAGTAAGTCGGCTTGTCGAGTGTGTCACCGCTTTGATTGACAAGCGTGAGTCGAAGGAACCACACGCTCGCCGACGATGCTGCCGCCGAATTGACTGATGCGAATGAGACAGCGCTATCCGCCGGAACGGTCTTCGACGCGGTCTGGCTGAAAAGCAATGCTCCGTCGGTTCCATAGCCTTCGATCTTTGCGCTCAGTCCGTTTGCCGATGACGTTGTGGAGTTGACTACGACCGCGTTTCCGGTAGCATAGTTGTATTCGATATGAAGAGGCGGCGAACATGCTGCCTTGATTCCGAAGAACGCACCGGCCGGTTGCATGTAGTAATCCCAACAGTGCCAGATCAGCGATGGCCACGGGTTGTTCAACATCCATTGAATGAGGCCGCCGCACTGATATTTCTTTTCGGAATAAGCCTCGAACATGGCGCGATGTGTTTCGTATGCGGCGATCTGCGCGATCATTGCATATTCGGCGGCACCGGTCGAAGTTCCGAAACGCGCATCCTGTGCGGTCTTTGAAACGCCGATGTTGTTGAATGTGTTTTGACCGCAGTGATAGAGCAGGGTAGAGTTGAACGGCCATGCAGGTGTTCCTCCTGACATGTTTTTCAGACTTTCGTAAGGCGGAACTGCCGGCCCCGGACTGATTTCAGTGGCGAATGAAAACGCACCGCCGCGTGTCGAATCGCTGTCCCAGTAAACCGGTGGAACCCATTCGTATGGCCCCAGCATTTTTACACCGGTCTCGAATCCGGAACTGCTGTCCGATGCGCTCGAAAGAATTTCGGCAGGCCAGTGTGCGCTGTCGGCAATGGCGCGATACTTCGTGTCGATTTCTGTCGGTGGTGCGCAGTCGCTGCCGTTCAGCCAGACCATCATTGACGGGTGCGAACGAAGATGTCGGATCATGTCGTGTTGGCATGCGAAAGCGACGGTGGAATCTTCTTTCTGCCAGCTATCCCATTCCTCCCATTTGCTGCAACAGCACCATCCGGACATGACAAGAATGCCGAGCGAGTCGCAGAGATCATAAAACCGCTGTGTCTCGAAGGTGCCTTCCTGACGGATCGTGTTCAGTCCCATGTCGCATGTGTAAAGCAGGTTGTCGAGATAACTTGTATCGTTGATTCTTTGGAACAGATCGGAACTCCATCCGCCTCCGCGCACAAGAATTTTCTTCCCGTTGATGCTGAAAATCCGCGTGCCGTTAATCACCGTGCTGCCGATCTGCCTTATGCCGAACTTCGTCGAGACCGTGTCAGATACGATTCCTCCGACCGAGCACGAAACCGCCAATGTTTGAAGCGGCTGCGCACCGTATTGCCGCGGCCACCAGAGCGAAGCATTACTGATGGAAAGCGTTGGAAAATTCGCCGGAGTAAACGGAACGTCAATAGTTGACAACGCCGGAATGGTTACAGTTTTATTGACGATAGATGATCCGACAGTTGCCGTTATGCTGACCGACTGCGAACTCGCTTCGAGGTTGCGTGCCTCGACATATACCGTGAGCTGCGCCGAAGTTCCACTTACGGCAGCCGAGGCCATCGGATTGGAAAGCGAGATCGGGCCGCATTGTTTGATCCGCACAGAACGAATGATTCCCATATCGTGATCCGGCGGTTTGGGCGCCCAGTCAACGTAGTTGATCGTAAGATCAGTCGAATCGGCAGGTGGTGTGATCTTAACTGCAAGGGCATTGCTTCCACCTGACGACAGGAGAGCGCCGACATCGAAACAGAATTGTCTGTAACACCCGACGACCGAATCGGAAGAAGCCACCAGCGTTCCGTTAAGCCAGATGTCGGCGCGATGATTCAGTCCATCAAAAAACAAAAGAGTGTGTTTGCCACTCGCAGGTTTTGAGGCATTGAAAACAGCTCGATACCACCACGGAACAGTGAAGTTCGATGCGCTAACTGAAGAAAGATTTGTGCTGGTGTAAAGCTTGCTGTAAACACCGGCGTCTTCGAGAGCGGCAAGAACAGTCGATGGAACTTTTGCCTGTGTCCAACCTGAAGCTGAATACGATGTATCCGATATTGCGCTTCCAGCATCACTCGATCCCGATGATGTTTTTATCGCCCAGCCCTTGGCGATTTCGCTGACAGAAGCGTTGGCACCGAGTGCAAAGATAAGCATATAAAGCGTCGCAAACCCACGCAGACCAATACCGGAATTTTTCATTCGACAGTCCTTCTGTGCCATCTGACACT
>CAIOZP010000368.1 GCA_903862805.1 uncultured Fibrobacterota bacterium | reverse complement strand
ACGATCAGATGGACGCGCTCGTGCCGCAGTTCGCCGCCGCAAATGCGAAGTTTGTGGAAGACTACCACAACGCCCGCATCATCGTGGATTCGGGCGGTGGCAAAGCGAAAGCGAACGTGAAACCCACGCCCACACCGCCGACGCCGTAAAAAAACCGAAAAACACCAAGCAGCCTTCGGAAACGGAGGCTGCTTTTTTAATGCCTGAAATCCGATATGCCTGCATTATCAGCAATATGCGATCAACTTTTTCACTGCCACCAGACTATAAAAAGCACGCGATAACATTTTTGACGCCCAACGGTAAAGAAAAGGGTTCGACCCAAGGGAATCTTTTTGAAGACATTCAGAAATACGAGCGCCGATTTGTAGTTGATAATCACACTGACTGGTTTGGGTTATCGAGGTTGCCCGAAAATTCTAACGCCGCCTTTATCCTCGGCACGACGGCAGACAGAGAATCCTCGCCTCTAAAATTCCTTCTTGAGGACACGTCTGGAAAACCCAAGGTTCGCCAAAATGTTTTCATGTTTGGAATGCAAAGCCCAAAACGACCGACGCAACAAGAAGTTCTCACCGGACATCTGCCGCCATTGACTCCAGACCTCGTCATTTCACGGCTTGATGAATATGCTGCTTTGGTTCTGGACATGGAGGGCATTCGTAAATTTGAGCAGCCAGATGGCGACAAGGTAAAGTTTGATTCATCTTGGTCAATCGCCGATGAGAAAACAAAGTTGCTCTCGTTACTGTCCATAAAACGAATCGAGGAAATTAAACAGATGCCAGAGTTGCCAGATCGGCAAATGAAAGACGAAATGTTACGCCTTGAAATTGAGTGCAAGAAGCCTAAATGTTTCAACCGATTTTGGGAAAGTCATGACGTAGCGCGTTTAGCCTATTCACGCTTATTGCTTTTTTCAACAAAGGCGCGAAATGAATTTGCCAAGCTGAATTGTCCCAATGTTTTTGGCGACCTGCACCTTATTCAGAATGCGTTGTTTTTTAACGCCGGTTTCGCCAGTGAAGACTGGGCTGTGAAGGCAATGGCCATACATTGCGGATTACAAAAATATGAAACACAAACTAGCACTGGTCGTTGCACTTGCCAGCCGACTAAAAACGATTAGCCTGATGTCGTGAAAAGTTTTTTTTGGGTTTGCACAATGCTGCTGCTCGCGGGGATGCACTATACCAGCGCACAATTCTCGTTTGCAACGGCTGTGAATTACAATACGGGACTCCATCCTGTTTCGGTCCAAACGACAGATATTAACCATGATGGCGTGTTGGACATCGTTTGTGCCTGCTTGTTAACCAACAAAGTTTGGATATTGACTGGCAACGGGAGCGGTAGTTTTACTTTTCGCCAATCCGCAAGTTGTGGGAATGGCCCAATTTGTGTAACGGCTGCCGATCTCGATTCCGATGGCAAGGACGAGTTTATTACTGCTAATATTTGGGATAATAGTCTTTCCATTTTGAAAGATAATGGCTACGGATTTTTTTACCTAAACGCTACAATCCCAGTGGGCAGTTATCCCAGATCCGTCGTGACGTCCGATGTAAACGGGGATGGTAAATTAGATTTAATATGTCTTAATAATGGATCTGGCACTCTTTCTATATTAACCAACGATGGAAGCGGAGGCTTTGTATTAGCCTCTTCCCCGACTGTCGGTTCAGATGGAAATACGGGAAATGTTATTGCTGTGGATGTCAATGGGGATGGCAAGGTGGATTTGGTTGTTGGATCTGGCAGCCTAACCATATTGACGAATGACGGGAGTGGGGGATTCAAGATTTCGTCAACTCCAAATGTTGGAGGGGCTCCATCTTATGTGGCGGCTGCCGATGTGAATGGTGATGGAAAAGTGGATTTAATAACCGCAAATCAACAGAACAATACTCTTTCAGTAATGACAAACGATGGCAGCGGAGGATTTGCATTATCTTCCTCCATATCCGCTGGCAGCTACCCTTACTCAGTTACGGCTGCCGACGTAAATGGCGATGGTAAAGTAGATTTAATTTCTGTGAATAGTGGCTTTTACATGGGCAATACCTTGATGGTATTCACAAATACAGGAAGTAGTAGTTTTGTTCTAGCTACCACCCTTATTACCGGCATTGAGCCTTTTTCAATTGCTGCGGCTGATTTCACTGGTGATGGAAGAATTGACTTAATCTCTGCGAACGCCAATGACGATACGATTTCCGTTTTGATCAACACGGAACCTCTGCGAAACGTGACTTTGAATGTCTAATTTGATGTCTGTGCATTTTACAAAGATAAAATTGTGTTGGACGCGTTCGTTGCGAGCGGTTCAGCGCGCTGGTTTTGACCGGTTTCAGCCAACCGGCGGACGCTTT
>CAIOZP010000367.1 GCA_903862805.1 uncultured Fibrobacterota bacterium | reverse complement strand
TGTGGGCGAAGATATTCGCATCACCCCAGGAAGTCCAACCGGCATTGCGGCAGCGGCCTTCGTACATCTTGGCATCGGCGAGATACTTCGGTTCGTTTGTTAGCCTGTAAAGCTCGACGGCACCGAGTTCCATGTTATCCCACAATGTGAAATCTTCATAGAAAGGATTTGCCTCGGCAAAGAGGAAGGCGTCTCCGATTTTGTTCGCCTCAGGACTTTGCGCACGGCGATAAACCAGTTCGGCCTTGGCCTTGTATTTCGCCGCGATGTCCTTCTTGCCAAGCTTCCCGAAAAGGTCGGAACCCAACGCAAGACAGGCAGCGGTATAACCCATTTGCGGAATTGACAGCGCCGACAAAGCCGGGCGCTTGCCATCCATCGTGTCGTTTTCAGGGAGACGGATTCCGCAGTCGTGGTCGGCCTGATCGCCTACTTCGATTATAAACTCGTTAGTGTCGTTATCGGGCATGACCTTCATGAGGTAATCGAGTCCCCATTTAGCCTCGTCGAGAACATCGACATATTCTGTCTTGCTGTATTTCTTGTGGAAAAGCGCCGGATACGCCATATACGAACGCATGAGGAAATAATCAACCCAGCAGATCGTTTGCGTGAACTTGAGATAGTCACCGGCATCGTACCAACCGCCGCGCACATCGACCTTGACCGGATGCGTCGAGTCATCCATCACCCATTTACCGTTGTCGCCTTTATAGCGATGGAATATGGAACACGCCGAATCGCCAAAATGGCTCGGCCCGCGATCGACACAATCGACGCTGCCGCTTCTCTCGGCTCTGATGTAGTGGAGGATTTTTTCAAGGACGAATTCGTAAGGATTCTTTTTGACCACGATCTTGAACGGCTCGACTCCGCTGATATTGACGGTGTAAGTGCCTTCTGCATGGATCGAATCAACGTAGAATTCGTAGTTGAACGGCATCGGAGCATAGTCGCTTTTCCCGCTGATGCTTGTGCCGGCCGCACCTGAAAGCAGTTCCTTGCCCAGACTGTCTTTTACCGACCATTTGAGGTTGTCGCATTTTTCATCGGCCATGACAAGAATGCGCTTGGCTGCCAAAGGCGAATAGCCTATCAGGTTATAGCGGACATATTTGTCCGCCGATGCTGTCACCGCCGCCACCAGCAGGATCAACCCGCCGACGAAGATTCTGCTTTTCATCAATCAAACCCCCGGAACTGCTGATGCAATACAAAACTATCTCGTTACGTGGGAATATACATTTTCCACCGTTTCTTTTTCTTGATTTTTGATTTGCAAAAAGCGGCGGACAGGAAAATGATGTCGATTTGGCTCTGAATTGTGTTGATCTCACCGCCATTGACAAAAAAGCAGATTATCCCTATGGGATGAATGATGGTTTAGTATCGGGTTAGACTCTTTGAAGGGCGGAATGAAGCTGCGAGCTCACGGGGAAATGTCGGAGGGTGAAACCTTGGCAGTAACCGAGAGTGTGGAAACGAAGAAGGCATCTGGGACTCAACAAGGACTGAGGAGTGTGATACGGTGCAAGGGTATTGCTTCTCATGGAATCGTATCGAAGGATAATCGCTTCAACCTTGTGCTAATCTTCAAACCGCCCCGCAAACCGGATGGTGTGGCATGGGAACGGTGGAGAATGCTCTCTACCGTTCCCATGCCGATTATCGGGTCAGATCATCGACAAAGATACTCAATCAGACTCCATCGACAATAATATCGACGCTCGACGAACGCGGAAGGATGACATCCCCGTCGTGACGCGGGCGGTCGGCGATATTTGCAAAGGTTTCGTGCGCATTGAAGAACACGACCGGTGTTCCGAGGATGCGCTTGCTGATGTCGAAGTAACGGAACATGGCAGAGCCGCGCTTCCATGCATCGAGATCGATAATTACCTTCCCCGGAGTCTGCGATGAAATCGCGTCGAGGAACTCACTGCTGCCGCGACATTCCGTCACGACGTGGCCACGTGATTCCAGTTTCTCTGTAATGGTCTGTCTGCGCTTTGCAGATTCATCGAGTAGCACTACCTTCATTCCATTCCTCCGTTCAACAAGATATCGGTATTCTGATTGTTACTTTCGTTCCGTTTTTGTAAAGGCTTCCGATTTCCAGGACACCCTTGTGCGCCGCCGCAATCATGGAAGCCTGCGCCAATCCGAGGCCCGGTGCCTCTCCCTTGCCCCAGGAAAACATCGGCTCGGCTGCTCGCTCGCACACGAAAACCGGCATCCCGCAACCGCTGTCAGAAATCGACAGGCAGAAAAAACCGCCGGAGATCTCTACAGAAAATTTCATCGTGCCGCCATCCGGCATTGCTTCGCGAGCATTGGTGCAAATATACGAAAAGCTCTTGAGCAGGCGCTCGCGATGAGCCTTGATAGTACACGAAGGTATATCGCCGGAACTTACCGTGATGCCAGCGTGCCGGTATGTTTCTGTGACCTTTCCAATGTATGCAGAGACTAGTTCCCGCGTGTCAATCGGCAAAAGTTCAAGTGCTGGCGGCTTGCCGTGAACGAAAGCAATGAGATCGACATTCGCTCTATCGAGTTGCTCGACGGACTCGCTGACTATTGCACAGTATTCTTTGGTCTGAGGTTCAGCGGTGCGGGAACTGATAAGCGACATGAATCCGCTGATCCCGCTGATCGGATTCTTCACGTTGTGAATGAC
>CAIOZP010000366.1 GCA_903862805.1 uncultured Fibrobacterota bacterium | reverse complement strand
TATGAGGCTGATAGTTCTCGAAAAAAATCCGGCTTTTGTGACTTGCCAACGGGTCATCCATATGAGGATTTCAGGATTCCCATGATTAAGAAATCCTTCTTAAAATCATGGTAATCATGTAAATCGGGTGAATCAAGGTTCAGACAAAAAAGACAATCAGGGAAATCAATCAGAATCTGCGCGACCATATGAGCGAAGCCGAACTGATTTTCACCGCGCTTGCCGAATTATCCACCCGCCAGATTGCCGAAAGTGTTGATGCTACCGGTTTGAAAGAGAATGCCGAAGCGGGTAAAGAAGGTGGAACAATAGCAAAACGCGCCCGTTTGGAACTTGTCTTGGTGGCATCGGACTATATTTTCACGGTATCGGGAACGTCAAAATGGCGCCAAAAGGCAGTGTTTGTAACGCCTCCAGCCGCCATCGACCCGATAAAATCCTGAATTCTCCTCGTGAGATTAACAAGGTGTGCGCTCCTAAAACACCACACTCACGCCGCCGGTGAATCTCACGGTTGACTGATCGGAAATCTGCGCGCGTGCTTCGATAAACGGGAAAACCTTTTCGAAGATCGCGAAGTCAACACCGGCGAAGATGTTCAATGCCGGATCAACAGATCCGACGACGTCCGTGTGGTTTGTGTTGGTGTATGTACGCGAAAAGCGCCGGATGATTATCGACGGGCCGCCAAGTCCGAAATATGGTTTTACCGGAACAGAACTTGCGATCGTAGGGAAATATTTGAGATCGGCGGGATTTATTTCCCAGCATACTTCAACTTCTCTGGTGTAATAAATGCCATTATAATTCTGCGACATTCCCCAGAACGTGAAACTCGGACTATACGCGAACTTGCCTTTGAGTCCGGTTGAAAAAAAGACATCCCCCTGAATGCCGCCACCTGGAGCAACCGTCCGGCTGTCGAGAAAATTCGGGGCAATCACGAAACTGCCCAATATTCCGACGGCAAAACCCTTGTAGTCGGGTTTCAGGTCGATGGCATTCGCAGAGACAAGCGGCAGCAAGGTCGCAGCAAGGATCAATAACCGTTTCATCAGAAGCCTTTCTAAAGGGGGGACAACAACTAACACGCAAAGATAAGATAAAAAATAATCTCCGAAAAAACAGAAATAAAAATTTCTTATGGAACCCATTTAGGATTTTGAAAAAAAAACCTCAAAACATATCTTTAGCTCTTGTTTTACAGCCAAAGATGTTGTAGCGTGATATATTGTTGAGGCTTTGGAATTTTGGAACCAGATAAAAGCAGTTCTTTGACAGAAAAACTCCGGAGGCCCGAGTGGCTCCGACGGAAGATTCCGGGTAGAGGAAGCACGTCGCTTGTTCGCGATGCCCTTGACGGCGGGAACTTACATACGGTCTGCGAAGAAGCAGGATGTCCCAACTGCGCCGAATGTTTCGGCAAGGGAACGGCAACATTCCTTATTCTTGGCGGTACATGTACACGCAACTGTCGCTTCTGTTCGGTGACCAAGGGAACTCCGGCCCTTCCCGATAAAGCAGAAACAGATGCCGTGGTTTCGGCAATCAGGTCGCTTGGGATCAGGTTCGCCGTGATAACGTCGGTGACCCGCGATGATCTTCCCGATGGTGGTGCTTCGGTTTTTGTCGAGCTGATCGCAAAGATCCGAGCCGAATTGCCGAAAGTGAAGGTCGAGGTACTTGTTCCGGACTTCGCTGGCAATATTCCGGCGATTGATTCGGTGATTTCCTCGCTGCCAGACGTGTTCAACCACAATATCGAGACGGTGGAGCGCGTCTTCCAAGAGATAAGGCCCATGGGAAATTTCAATCGTTCGCTTGAGCTTCTCGCAAGGGCGGCGGGCAACGAAAAAGGAATGCCGGTCAAGTCGGGATTCATGGTCGGATTGGGAGAGAGTTGTGAAGAGGTCGAGAAACTTCTTCGCCAGCTGAAAGAATCCGGAGTTTCGATTGTAACCATCGGGCAGTACCTTAAACCGGCCGCCCAATGTGCCGAAGTGGTGGAATACATTTCACCAACGATCTTTGAAAACTACAAACGGTTTGCGGAGTCATTAGGTTTCGCAGCTGTTTTTTCAGGACCATTAGTGCGCAGTTCTTATATGGCGCATGAAGTATTTGACAGGTCGCATTCCGCGGCCGAACTTTTTCAGGAGGATTTATCATGAATGTGCAGATTACCTGCCGCCACACCAAAGTCTCCTCGGGGACTCAGGACTACCTCAAGGGCGAAATCGAGGCGCTTGCAAAATACTACGACCGGATCTCAAGTGCGCACGTTGTTTTAGACAGCGAGTGTCTTCAGAGCAAGACAGTCGAAATCAATGTCCATGCAGCCGGTCAGGATCTTTCGGCACGTAGCCGCGCCGAGAACTACTACAAGGCTGTTGACGAAGCAATCGAGAAGATCACCCGCCAGATTCGCAAGAAGAGCGAGAAGGTCAAGTCCCACAAGGCATCGAGCGTGAAGGACGCTGAGATTGTTGCGGCGTAATTGAAAATGTATTTGAAACAGAAAAGGTGCTTTCTCGGAAGCGCCTTTTCTATTGAATCCTACTTAGCAAACTGTCACATCATCATCTGACTGACAATAAGGTTGGCGATCAGTATCAGAATTGAACTTGCGACCACCGCTTTGCGTGTCGAGTCGCCCACGCCGACCGCGCCGCCGGTTGTGTTGAACCCGAAGTAGCATCCGCAAAGAGCAATAATCCCACCGAATGCGAAGCTTTTTAGCAGTCCCATATAAATGCCGCTCATCTGGAACATAAGATGCGTGCTGTTATAGAAAGTTGCGGCAGGAAGATTCAGCGCGAAGGTTGCAAGAAGCTGGGAACTGACAATTGCTGCGAGCGATCCGAAAACGAAAAGCACCGGCTGCATAACGAATCCGGCAATCACTCGCGGGGCAACGACGTAGCTGATCGGGTCAAGCGAGAGACAGCTCATGGCATCGATCTGCTCGGTGACTCGCATGGTTCCGACCTCGGCGGCAAGGCGCGCACCGATGCGGCCAGCAAGGATAAGTCCGATCAGCGTGGGGCCGAGATCGACCAGCACAACTTTCAAAACAAGCATGCCGAGATATTCAAGTCCGACAAAATCACCGGCGAGATATTTCACCATCCATGTGGCAATGAAACCCGTAAACATTGAGGCCAAAAGGACAATCGGCATCGACGAAACACCCATCGTCATCATCTGTTCGAATATTACTTCGCTTTTGGGTTTCGCTGTAATCACCCGCCAGAGCATTATACCCATCGCGCCGAGCGACTCAAAAGATTCGCGCGTCGCGGCACCGAGGCTTTCGGCAAAGATGTCAAGTTTAGACGCTATGGCTTCCTCCAAAGGTTCATACTAAATTACAAAATGTCATTGCAGAGAATCTGGTTTCTTTTGTTTTATCATCTCGGATTGTAAAACCGGCTTTTCAGGAACTTCCATTCTTGAGGCCGGCCGGTTCGTTCTCCCAATGATCTCACGGGGAGAATATGAGAAGCAAATCACTCTTGTGAGATCACAAAATTAGCGAAACATATCTGAAATATTGGCAAATATGCTTATATTAAATCCTGCGAGGCGAATTGGTATTACGTATCTTTAACATGCTCTGTATGTAAAGCAAGATACAAAAGCTTAATTTTCCGCTAATTTTAGAGTTTAAGGGTTTAAATGAGAAGAATAATTGTTGCAATTGCGGTGTTTGTTGGAGTTTTCGGTGCTGCTGTGTGTCCTGTACAGGCGG
>CAIOZP010000365.1 GCA_903862805.1 uncultured Fibrobacterota bacterium | reverse complement strand
GGGCATTCGCTCTAGTGTCGATCCATTTGGTGTGCGCTACGAAAAGAAACACCGTGCCGACCGAACGATAATAATTCCCAATCTGTCAAGATCATTTGCCGCACTGATGACCGCCGGTTTCCGTAACGAAGGATATGCAACAGTTGCCGCCGAACTCGCCGACCGCAAGGCGCTGGAGCTTGGCAAGAAATACGTGAACAACGACATCTGCTTTCCGGCGCAGATCAACATTGGTGAAATTCTTTCGCACCTTCAGGAGCACAAAAGCGACGGTGCGAAATTTGCAGTAGGCTTTGCAAAAAATTGTAGCGACTGTCGCGCTGGTCACTATGCGGCACTCGCGCGCAAAGCACTCGACGAAGCCGGTTTCGCCGACGTTCCGATAATCACGACAGACGTTTCGGATCGCAGCGGAATCCATCCTGGCTTTCAGATCAACTTGCTTCGTTTCTCGCTGATGTTCGTTCGTGGACTCGCCATAATCGACGCCCTCGACGACATGCATCGCAAGACACGTCCATACGAAAAAATTGTCGGAAGCACCGATGCTCTTTACGATCAGAGCCTGTCACGGTTGATGCTGGCGCTTCGCAAAGGCTGGCGGCACGCACTTGAAGAGCTTGACAAAACGATAGCGGCCTACAATTCCCTCGATGTCAACCGGAGCACACGTCGGCCGCGCGTCGGGATCATCGGCGAGATCCTTGTGAATTTCCACGAGACCGGCAACTACCGCATGGTCGAATATCTCGAGGCCAACGGCATGGAAGTCGTGATGCCATCTCTGGTCGAATTCTGGCGACAGGATGCAGTGAACTTCGCGGTCATGGCCAAGCGCGGGCATGTGCGTCATCGTACCTGGTATCGCATCTACGGCCGTATTTACGGCGACATCTACGAGCGCTACATAAACGCGGTCGAGAAGCGCATGAAAAAGTTCCGCTGGTACGAACCTCATTCCGACATCTACGAAATCGCGAGCAAGGCTTCCGAAGTGATGGACATCAGCTACCGCACCGGCGAAGGCTGGCTCATTCCGGGCGAAATCCTTTCGTGGATCGAAGCCGGTATCTCGTCGTTTCTTGTCGTGCAGCCTTTTGGTTGTCTGCCCAATCACATCACGGGGCGTGGCATCATGAAGGCCGTGAAAGATCGTCATTCGCATGTGTCAATCTTACCGCTCGACTTCGACCCCGACACAAGTCTCGCCAACATCCACAACCGACTCCAGATGATTGTCCTCAACGCATCTGGCAAGATGAATCCGCTACCGCCCGTAGCATCATAATCCAATTATATTCATCCCTGCATTTAGAACAGGAAATCGAGGAACATGCAAGAATCCGGATTCAATACGACAAGCCGACGAATCAATATTGAACAGCTTGAACCCGGTATGTTCGTCGAGGATGTCTTCGCCGAGAACGGCCTTCTACTTCTTTCGAGTAATTCCATGATCGAACGCAGCGAGCAGATCAATCTGCTTCGCAAGCGTGGTGTCAGCAGTGTCTATATCAATATCAGTAAAGGCCGTGATGTTCCACCGGAACGCGAACCCGAAGACTCGGCCATTGTTACAGATTCCTTTTTGTCAATTGAAGAGGAGTCCCGCCGGTCAGACACGCAGAAACGCGAAGTCGCATATTTCGCCGAACTTGAGAAGGCCCGAGGAGTCCACCGTAACACAATCAGTATCGCAACAGAATCTTTGCGGGCAATAAAATCCGGCGCTCCGCTTGACACGCGCGAACTCCGCTCTGTCGCTAACGAAATCACCGAAAGTATCGTGCGTAATCCTGACGCACTTGTCAGCCTGAGCCAGATCAAAGGCTATGACGAATACACCTATGTTCATTCTGTCAATGTCGGAATTCTTTCAGCATCACTTGCAAACGCGCTCGGCTATCCAAACGATGCAGTAGCCGAGGTCGGCATGGGTGGGCTTCTTCACGACATCGGCAAGATGAGAGTGCCCGACCAAATCATCAACAAGCCCGGCAAGCTCAGCGACCTTGAGTATGCGCAGATCAAGCGTCATCCCGAGATCGGTCACAACTTAGCCTGCGAAAAACCTGGCATTCCCGATCTCGCAAAAAAAATGATCCTGCAACATCACGAACGCTACAACGGAACCGGATATCCATTCGGATTCAAGGGCGACCGCATCAGCGAAGCCGGACTCATCTGCGCCGTTGCCGATGTGTACGACGCCATGACTTCCGACCGTGTTTACCGGCAGGCATGGACACCACAAAAAGCGCTTGCGATGATCTTCACCGGCAGCGACTCCGAATATTCCAAAAAGATTGTCGAGGCTTTCACCAGACACCTCGGCATTTATCCGGTCGGCAGTTTCGTAAAGCTTGGAACAGGTGAACTTGGCATGGTAGTCAGAAACGGCAACGGAAATCTGCTATTCCCTATTGTCAAGATACTCTTCGACAAATCCGCCCAAAAGCTC
>CAIOZP010000364.1 GCA_903862805.1 uncultured Fibrobacterota bacterium | reverse complement strand
GCCGTTGATGCCGCCGAGTTTGTGCATGCAAACTTTCGCAAACGTCAATGCGGCAAATATCGCTGTGAGGTTCATCGCCAGAAATGTTTTAGTCGGGATAAAGAAGACAAATGGCAGGACACAAAACACCGTGGCGATCATCGGTATGATCCACGAGCTTCCCGCGAAACCCGATGCTGTTCCATTTTTGCGACCTGCGTAGGGAATAAACGCCAGAAACAGCGCCATTGACGAGCGCGAAAGAACAATCGCAAGCATCAGCGGGACGAAACTATGAACCGCAAATGATTGACAATAGAGAATCAGTTTAAAGCCGGATGAAATCACGATGGCACACACGCCGAATGTTCCGTGACGACTGTCCCGCAAAATCTCGAGCACACGCTCACGTGTCTTGCCGCCTCCGAATGCATCGCAAACATCAGCGAGTCCATCGACATGAAGTGCGCCGGTGATCATCACATGAACAGTCAGAAGAAGTATTGCTGACAAAGCCGCATGAGTCGGAAATATCAGTCCGCACAAACGAAATACCGCGTACAAAATTACGGCAATGATCAATCCGACCATCGGTAAAAACGGTGTCGCATCTGTAAAGCGTTCGGCATCTCGGCCGGGATGTGGAATCACAGTATGTGTCCGCATCGCCGTGACGAATCCGTTGAAGGAGCGGATCAATTTGCCTCCGACACTCCGGCGGAACTGAAGGTTGCCATGTTCGAGTAACACGCCATCGCCTGCTTTATTATCTGCATGGCAAGCACCGCGCCTGTTCCTTCGCCGAGTCTCATTCCAAGATCCAGCACAGGAACAATTCCCTCTTTGTCAAGGAATGATTTGTGAAATACTTCGGCCGATGCGTGAGAGAAAATCAGATAGTCCTGCAAATTGGGAATAGCTTTCATCGCTGCAAATGCTGCCGCCGATGAAATGAATCCGTCAACAACCACCGGCGTATTTACCGAAGCGGCACCGACCACAAATCCGGCCATTGCAGCAAGTTCAAGTCCACCGACTCTTCGCATTGCGTCAAACGCAGTTCCATCCCAATCTTTTTTGTGGAACGCAACGGCATCTGCAATTACAACTCTCTTTTTGTCAAGCATAGCACCAGCAGAGCCTGTTCCGGCCCCGACTGTTTTGTCGCCAGGCAAATCGAGCAGAAGCGCATACAAAGCCGCTGCCGACGACGAATTCCCGATCCCCATCTCGCCCATTCCCAAAAGATCTGTGCCGGAATTTGCGGCACAGTTGAAGCCCACGCAGAATGCCGCCTCAAGCTCGACCGCAGTCATCGCGGCTTCTTTGGCAAAATTCTTTGTCCCTTTGGCAACCTTCGCCGAAACGATTGACGGATGCGATGGGATTTCGGAAGCAACGCCGACATCTACAACCTTGTATTCTATTCCGGCCTCGCGACACATAACCGATACCGCGGCCCCGCCTGCCGCCATGTTCATCACCATTTGCGTGGTCACTTCCGACGGAAATGGTGCAACACCTTCGGCGGTGATTCCGTGATCTCCGGCGAATGTGAAGACCGCGAGTTTTTTGCATTCCGCTTTCACATTACGGTGAACAAGACAAAACTGCATCGCCAGTTCCTCGAGGCGGCCCAGTGCGCCAAGCGGCTTGGTAAGGTCGTCAAGGTGAGCCTTGATTTCTGTTTCAAGTGCCGGGTTGGTTTTTGCTGCGATCTCTGGAAGCTTCATATTCATATCCTTTTAAAAGTTATTCTCTCTTGTTTATTATCGATCTGGATTTTTTACAAACATCGGAATTCCTGAAACCATGAAGATCACCCTGTCGGCCATCTGAGCGACCTTGCGGTTGCATAT
>CAIOZP010000363.1 GCA_903862805.1 uncultured Fibrobacterota bacterium | reverse complement strand
TCAGCCAACGTAAATACCAGAGCACCGACAAGTGAAGACACATGCGGATCTGATGTCGGATTAACCACGGCTATTTTTGCGATCGTGTATAACGAACAAATACTGTCTATATGTGCTGAATCGTTTGCAACAACATCTACTTTCTGAATAGTATCCCAATTCAAGTCTAAATAGTAAAAGCTTGGTGGTATTCGAAATTCCAAACGGAAATTCATCTTCTCGACGCTCGACAAAGAGTCATGCGAATGAAACGACATTACCACATGAATCGCCGATGCTGACAAATTTTTAATAATGAGATTTTGAGGAACTTTCATAAACATTGAATCACTGGTGCTTGAATCCAGTGAGGTGTTTACACCATTTATGCCATTTGGGAAAGGTGCCCAGATCGTATCCAGCCCATTAATGCTGAATGCAGCAGCTCCAAAAGAAACATTTGACGAGAATATGACGACGCACAGAACTTGAACAAACCTTTTCAAGGACAATTTCATAGGATATTCCATTGTTTGTATTTCATTCGCTTATCAATTCATTCCAGCACAAAACACCGCGACTCTGTTTTAAATCCGGATTCCAGTTTCAGCAGGTACATTCCGGCGGCGGTGTTCAACGATTCGCTGAAACTCTGCTCTCCTGAGTGAGCCGTGATTTCCTTTCGGGAAATCGACCGTCCTTTAAGATCGTAAACGGTCACGATGCATTTACCGGATCTCTCCTGATTCCAGTTCAGGCGGAGATTGCGATTGTTGACGCGGATAATGAGGCCTTTGCTGCCAGGCAGAAATTTCCCCGCTTGGCTCTGAATCGGAACAACGGTCGAACGATGCAAGCGTACCCGGACAATTACTCCGTCACTGCCTACACACCAACCCACGTCGTGTTGCATTCTTGTCTGGAAAAGGTAGCCGGGTTGTGTCCCTCGTTTGTTAAGAGAACGATCCGGCGGGGAGCCTGTTCCTATGAGAGAAATGGCGCAAATACCGCCCTCGGATACCATCAAAACCGTGTCTTGGGTAACCGGATAAAGATCCCACGATGGTGATAAAGTGGGTGCATAAGATTTCTCTTCAAATGTTTTTGCGCTATCGGTGGAACGATAAATATAACTGGACGATGTACCTATAACCCAAGTCGATTTATCGAGGCATTTTATGCACAAGATCCCAGAACCATTTTTCGCAGCCACCACCTGTGTCCATGTTTTGCCGCCATCGGCTGTTCGGTAGCATATTCCGGAACTTGCGCCGATGAGGCCTGTTAGACTGTCACAGAAATTGACGCACCAGATAAGCTGTGTGTCTATTACCGGTGTCACAATTGTATCCCATTTACTTCCACCGTTTACGGTTTTGAGGAGCAAGCCGCCGTAACCACTGGCATAAATGCATGAGGGAGAAACTGCCTTTACACATAAGAAATGACACCTGCTTGCCGAAAGACTTGCACTCCATGTTTTCCCCTTGTCTGTTGTGTGCCAGATTGCACCGCCAGAAACGCTGATTCCGGTTGCCCAGCCAGTTACAGAATCGGAAAAATCTATCGACTCAACAATTGCGGCCGTGTCTTGAGTCACTTTAACAAACTGCCATGTATTCCCGCAGTCTTCTGTGCGATAGAGTTTATCTGATACACCACCTGCAACGCATGTACTGCTGTCGGGAACACCAAGACAACGAAACTCTGTTCTCGGCCCCTTGCTTGCGTAGCCCCATGTTTTACAGGAGTCAACAGAGCGATAAACGGTACCGTTACTGCCAACAACAAGCCCCCATGCGCCGTTGTCAGCAAGATCTATGTCTATGAATTTGCATGTGTCTTGGCGAGCGACGGCTTGGTGCCATGAACGACCGCCGTCACGTGTGACGCCGATTATGGAGTCTGAAATAGTTACACCGCTTAGAGAATCTGTGAAATGAAACTTGTCACAGTAGCCACCACGTGACAAATATGCGACTAATTTATACCAAGATACGCCCTTGTCAATCGATCGCCATACTTGCATCGTGTCTGTGTTTATAGTGCCACCACTGATGTAAACCTGAGAATCAGCATAAGCGCAGTCACCAAGGCCAAATGCAGAATCAGCAGCATTGGCAAAATGAATCTTGAAGTAGTCGGAAAAAGTCGCGCCATTGTCATGTGTTAACCGAAGTGCATTTTGTGGGCCACCATAACAAGAAATTATAGTGTTCAAAGAATCGAGTTTCCACCAACTCGCTATATTGTCAGAGCCGGTAATCCAAGGGATAATTATCCAAGTAAGGCCGTTGTCTTTTGTAATCGGCCCATAGCCAATTCCATTCGGTCGAATATGCCCGTAAGAAGGTGGGACATTGCCGAAAAAGAGCGACCATGTTTTTCCTCCATCATTTGTCAAAAGAGAATAACTACCTCCATATAACCATCCCTTTTGAGAAGTTTCGAATACGCTATACGCTAAATCCACAAAGGTATCACACCCTATATTTTGCCAGTGTTCCCCCCGATCAGAGGTTCTTGCGATATAGCCTCGATCCCCACTGAGGACAGCATTCGAGTCATCCAAAACACGAACCGTCAATATCTGCGCATTACCCGGCAATGGATTCTGCCATAGCCAATCCATCGATAACGCAGACACAGAAATAACGCATAAAAGTAAAGCCGAAATAATGTTTCGCATTTTGTCTCCCAAAGAAATGTGCGGGGATTTCTCCCCGCACAATAAGGTGTTATCAATTAAGAGGAATGGAAATGCTATACTTCGGATATCTGCTACCAAAGTCCGGATTATTCACATAAAACGGGTTGTCGGCACGGACACGAATCCAATAGGTTCCGGGTTCAAGTGTTATTTGCCCGTCAGTTAATATAGACGCTCCTTGGGCAATCAGTTTTACAGGAAGCGAGGTGTTGGTCGCATAGACCGTTGTTGGATTTCCATTGGCATCCAGTACCGGAGCTCCCGGAATAACCACTCCACTTGATGTCGTTGATTTATGGCTCCATAATGTATCTCTGAAAATTCCACCGTAAAGCATGGGTGTTGCAATGTTGCTACAATGCGTCTGGTTATTGGGATGCAAAGGGTCAACGTAATCCCCTGCATCATCATTACTAAATGCGACAAACATAGCCGTCGGCTTGGTAACGGCAAATTCGAACCAGTCTTCCTTGCCTTCTGTTTCCAATGTACCAGAAACCGTCTGACCGCCAATAGCCAAGGAGTTGCGATTACTAACAAACGAGATCTGAAACGAACCAGTAATTGAAGCAGTAGGACTTAAGGGCCGAACTTCAAGTCTGTAGTGTCCCGGTGTCGGGGAATAGTTCAGGCTTACATCACCTGTATAAGTCCAATGCTGAATATTGGTCAGGTTATTGGGCCCTGCAAGCCTTAAATCGAACCCGGCGGCATATCCATCCATGGAACTGATGAACAGACGATCAAGAATTTTGTCATTGTCATTGATGGTCACATCGAAATAAAGTGCTTCTGTTCTGGAATTGAAATGCCGTCCCATCGGTGGAGCATTCACAACAAGCGGAATTACTTTGTCAATGATGCGAATGCGATTGTCATATTTGTCGCTCACAAAAACCCTGCCCCAATCATCACAGGCAACATCGACCGGCAGATTGAAGCTCGCACCCGAAGCCGCCAGCTCACGGTTGACATTGCAGCTTCTACGTGTAGGTTCCTGAGTAGCTTCCGTTGACCCTGCAGGTGGCAACTTATGAAGATCGCCGGCAACAGTCGAGACATATCCGTCAGTCGTAACTTTTCTTACGCTGTGTTCATCGCCATCGGCAACCCAAAGCTCTCCGTTGGCATCCACATCCATATCGGAAATACCGGTAAAGCGAGCTTGCGCACCTGCTCCATCAGCATGGCCGGGAACTGTTCCGGCAATTGTCGTTACGGTCTGCGCGGCAATGTCTATACGACGGATATCCTGTATTGTGTTTGGCGCCTCGTCGTTCACATACAGATAACGATGTGTTTCATCGAATGCCAAACCTGTCGGCCCTGTGAATGTTGCCGAGGAAAGAGCGCCGTTGTGGATTCCGGCTACACCGGGAGTACCAGCGAACAGACTTACCGCACATGTGGAACAATTGATACTGCGTATGACGTTGTTGTACCAGTCGGCGACATAGAGACAGTTTGCCGTTTTGTCGAAAACAATCGAGGCGCAGACATTGAAGAGCACAGCAGAGCCGGTTCCGTTCTGGTAACCTTTTGCGCCAGTCGGGCTTCCGGCAAGAAGAGCCACGGTTCCATCGGGCTTGATAACCCTGATTCTCGACATGGTGTTTTCGCAGACGTAGATATTGCCACTTGCGTCAATAGCGAATGGACTTGGATCGGCAGTAAACTGTGCCGATGTCGCAGGGCCATTCGCATAGCCGACAATGCCGGTTCCGGCAACGGTAACAACATTCCCCTGCGGGGTCAGTTTCTTGATTTTTCCGCTTACGCCGAAATAAAGCGTACCGACTTCACCAGCATAGCCGTGATGATCAACTACCATACCCTCGGGTAGATTCAAGGCAGCTTGATTCATAGGGCCATCAAGATCGGTTAGTCCCGAAATGTTACTGCCAATTCCCGGTTTAACAGAAAGAGAATCAATGCCGACAACAAAAGCTTTGGAAAGATCGGCGGAGGTTTTCTCGTACATGCGGAAAGAAGCATCAAGCCAATTGCACGTGGAAAATACGGAAGTGTCTTTATCGGAGAGCGGCATCTTGAGTGAAATACGATAAGGAATCATAGGATAGGACATTGTATGTCCAAGACCGGCACCCCATGCTACGTCCCAGGCAAAACGAGCGGTGCTGTTGTAAGATCTGTTGTAGCTCTGTAGCATGTCGCTTGGGTAGTACCATTCCTTATCCTTGTCGTTGATGGCATCGGTGCTATTGTGGACATGATTTAGTCCGAGATTGTGGCCGAATTCATGCCTTGAAAGATAGGGGAGATTGAGACCATGCATCCCATATCCGAGATATAATTCGCGGAATGATTCAGGGAAATCTGTCCAGTTATTAACCGACATGCCATTCGGTATGCGGTTGGTAGCATTTGCAAAATCCCAAGGGCTGTTTCGGTCTGCATATTTCCAAGCAAATGGACTCTGATAAAATTGTCCTGTTGGATCTGTCGATACCAGATCCAAATAAAACCAATTTCCTCCGGGCACACCAATAGTGCCATTGCTAGCCGCATTGTTATTTCCGGCTTGATCATGTATTGACACGTTAAACGAACCGGGATCAGCCGATGTAGATGTTTTAAATTTGCAAAAAAATGAAGGCAGTACAGTTTTCCATAGGTTCAAACCGTATCGACTTGCGCCAATATATTCTGAAGTGTCGACAAATCGACCGTCAGACAAGTTTGTAATGGGGTTTAACACCATTTCCTGAACCTTAAGAGGGTCTGTCGGATTTGTTAATGCAGATAGCACATTTGCATCCAGATTGTAGTTGACTGTGACGTTTGAAAGATTGGCATCCCGTCCGGTACTTACAGCCAACGGAGGTAGAGCAACGGTGCCGGTTCCGATTAGTGAGCTAATAGGAGCAGGCTGCGTGGCAATG
>CAIOZP010000362.1 GCA_903862805.1 uncultured Fibrobacterota bacterium | reverse complement strand
GGCGGAGAGCATCTGACTCCGACCAATAAAATCGCTTGGGTCGCGGAAGCTCGGTTGCTGAAGATGAATTTGCCTCTCGCAGCAGGTACCCAGAACGATACGGCGCACTTTTCATATATGTCGAAGCCGTATTCGCATATAACAGTTCGCGATGTTTTCTCCTTCGGTACAGGATATTTCCTTAAGGGAACGGCGATCATTGACGGTGGGGCGAACTACTTCAAAGACCGATATGAAATGTCCATCCGAAAAGTTTGGGACAACGAATCATCAATAGAATGTGGGTATTTCGCTGCGTTGCGCGGGCTACTGCCGCAGCAGGGAGTTTACTTGCACGGATCCATAAATCCCTGTGATTGGCTGAGACTATCGGTAAATGGGAGAAGCCGTTGGGAGCTTCAGTCTGTAAACAAAGATGTCGCACTGGTGGATACCGCCGGAAACCCGGTGCTCGACACAACCGGCAACCAGATAATCATTTTGAATCGCGACCTTGGCTTCCACTGGGCTGATCTTTATGGAAATGCAGAAGCTTCTTTTACGGTATTGAGTGACCTCGAATTGTTTGCGGGTGTCGATTACAACAAGGACGTAAGCCACTATAATACGACCACCGGCCCAGGCGGCGAAGGCCTTGCTTCGTTTCCTACCAGACTTGCAGGTTACGCCGGAATCCGCGGTTTCCTTCACTGATCCAATTTTTTTGCCATTCATAGAGGTCGGAGGGGGTAATCCTTCCGACCTTCGTGTTTTGGGCGTAGTTCCAGGTGACATTTCTCTGCGGGCGCACCTCAAAAAAGAAACCCCGCTTTCGCGGGGCTCTTTTCAATCAATCAGGAACGGAGCCGAAAAATCATTTCTGGTCGTTGTTAAGATTAACCCTGACAACACCTTCACCGCCGAGATTTCCGAGATGACGCTTTTCAGTGGCTGTATCTTTGGGTTTCTGCGCATTTGGCTTCTCGACAACATTGGTAGCAACCTGAGTCTGCTGAACAACCGGTGTCTTGCTGGAAGATGCCACCGTTGAACTGGTCGAAAACATTCCTGCGAAGTAGGCGCCACCGGCAAATCCGAATGCAAGGAAAAAGGCCGGAAGTGCAAACTTCCTGACAAGCGGCGACGAAAAGAAAGCAAACGAAGTCGCATGAACCGGCTTTGCACAACGCGAAAGAATACTCGCATCGATACGGGCGGACGTATCGGCTTCAAGAAACTTTCCATAGCCGGTTGCGGCTTGAATAGCTCCGTATGATTCGATTTCCGCACGACAGTCTTTGCATGCCTCAACATGGGCCTCGTATTCACGACGCGGCGCGGGTTCCAACTCATTGCTTACGAACAGAAGCCCTTCCTGTTCAAATCTTTCACACGCCATGGACACCTCTTTTCTCCAGTTCCTTCCGGATATTCTTCAGCGCCAGCCTCATTCGACCCAACGCTGTATTCAACGGACAATTCATTACTACTGCAATATCTCTGAAAGCAACACCCCCA
The DNA here is from genome assembly GCA_903862805.1 of uncultured Fibrobacterota bacterium. Taxonomy (GTDB): domain Bacteria; phylum Fibrobacterota; class Chitinivibrionia; order Chitinivibrionales; family CAIOZP01; genus CAIOZP01. The sequence continues at coordinate 3,089 of CAIOZP010000362.1, read as the reverse complement.
ACTTCACGCATCAGAAAAACCTCGCGTTGGGTAGGCTCCAAAGTCTCAACCGCCTCGGCAATCGCTTCCCGAAGGAACTTGTTGTAGTTTTCCTTGTCGGGCTGGTCGATCTTGCTTCCCATCGCTTTTTCGCCTTCAGCCTCGTGGTTCTGTTCAACCTTCTGATGGCGGAAAAAGTCGATTGCCTTTTTATGTGCGATTCCAAAAAACCACGATAGAAGACTTCTGTTCGGATCGAACTGTGAAGCGTTCCGCATTGCGGCGAAAAAAGTCTCTTGCATAAGATCTTCCGCAAGAGCCTGATCACCCGTCATCTTGAGAAGAAATCCGAAGATCCGACGTTTGTACTTATCGTAGATCTTGGAAAACCCGTTTGGATCGCCCTTCATCCAAAGAGCGAAAAGCTCTCTGTCTTCAATCCTCTCATCGATTTCTTCGTTCATTTCATTCATTTTCATACCTACTACGGTTGGTTTTTTTAATTATTGGGAATTTTATTCCACCACTATCACAGAAGATATTTGACGCGAACAAGGTCTTGATATACCAACTTGAAATTGCGCTCAAATTCATCTATAAATCGGAAAACCGGAAAAGGCCATTATGATCAGGAGGTTTCGGTTTTTCCATTTGGATCCGCTTGCAAAATATTCAGGATCGGCAGCGCTTTTATTTATTGGAATCTTTCCGATATAGCTGCGGACGCATAATGAACAGAAGTTCTTGGCCCCACTGACGATCATATTCCCTCAAATATTCACTGATCGTAACTTTATTCTTCTGTCTTACCTTCCACTCGATCATTTATATTAAACCCCTAATTTCAGCAGGCGTTTGAATGAAGGTTCCGCAGCATATCGGCATTATCATGGACGGCAACGGGCGCTGGGCCAATAAGCGTGGACTGCCGCGAATGATGGGCCACAAAGCCGGTGTCGAAGCTCTCCGCAGAACACTTATCGCCTGTTCCGATCTTGGCGTAAAATATCTCACCATTTATGTTTTCTCGACGGAAAACTGGGGACGGCCCAAAACCGAAGTGGTCGCGCTGATGGCACTGATGGAACTTGTTCGCAACGAGATAACCGAGCTCAAGAAAAACAATGTGAAGCTGACTGCAATAGGCGACCTCGACAAGTTGCCGGCCAAATCGCGCAAGGCAATCCAGCAGACGATGGATGCAACTGCCGATAGCACCGGAATCAATCTGATCATGACGATCAACTATGGCGGGCGTAGCGAGATCGTTCACGCAGCAAAAGAACTCGCCCGAAAGGCAATAGAAAATCCCGAACTGCTCGAATCACTTGACGAAAAGGAATTTGCTTCACACCTGTACACTGCACCTTATCCAGATCCGGAACTGATCATTCGCACCGGCGGCGATTTCCGTATAAGCAACTTCCTTCTCTGGCAAATTGCCTATAGCGAGATTTTTGTCTCCGAAACGCTCTGGCCGGATTTCGCGAAGCCCGACCTCGAAGCGGCAATAAAAGATTTTTCCAAACGCGACCGACGCTTCGGAAAGGTCAAAACCGCCAAATGAATACAAAGAATCTCGCGACAAGAATCATTTTCGTTTTGTGGGCCGTACCCGTCTCATGGCTGATTGCCTGCTACGATTTTCCGCTTGAAAATTATCTGAACTTTCTGCTACCGCCCGACCTTCAGCTTTCGCATATCCGCCCCGGTCACCTGCTGTGCATTGCGCTTGTCGCACTTGCTCTGAAAGAATATTTTTCGATGCTGAAACGACTCTATCCGCGTAACGGATTCTGGGTCGCCGGCGTCTGGTTCGCATTCCAGACTCTGCTGTATTTCATTTCCGACAAGATCATTCCTACTAAAATCGACATCTACATCCTCATGCTGATTGTGGCGCTTGAGGCGTTCATCTGGGGACGCAACACCGGCCGCTGGAAGCGTGCGAGCCTGCTGCTTTCCGGAACGGTTTTTCTCTACATCGCCTTTGCAACCTGTGCCGATTTTTACTCACCGGTTTTTCAGGGTGTGTTCGACCGTAACAGCGATCACATGCTGCTTTCTCAGCTTGGAATCGTGACCGTTCTTATGGCGATTTTTCTCTGCGATTCTATGGCGTTTTTCGCCGGATCACTTTTTGGCAAGCATCATTTCAGTTCCATCTCGCCGAAGAAAACTCTCGAAGGTGCTGCCGCCGGATTTATCGCCGCAATTGTCACGATGACCGCAGGCTGGTACTTCTTTGCAGATGCGAAATATCCGCTGTGGAACGGTGTTCTGCTTGGCGTATTTATTGGAATATTTGCCCAGCTCGGCGACCTCACTGTCTCGCTCATGAAACGCTACTTCGAAGTCAAGGATGCCTCCGATATAATTCCCGGACATGGCGGAGTTCTCGACAGATTCGACAGCATGTTTTTCACGACACCGGTGGTTGCTCTTTACATGATTATCCTTCACAAGTTTATTCCATGAAGATTCTGCTGCTCGGCGCGACCGGCTCAATCGGAACAAGTACAATCAACTGCGCCCGCAGACACCGCGACGAATTTTCCTTCGCAGCTTTCTCTGTCAATCGCAATGTCGAAAACCTTGCTCCAATCGTAAAAGAATTCGGTGTGAAACGTGTGGCCGTTGGTGATGAGGCAGCAGCGATTTCTGCAAAAGCGATTCTCGGTTCCGATGTCGAGGTTCTTACCGGCCAAGATGGAATTCTCTCTCTTGTCAATAACGAAGATTACGATGTGCTGCTAAACGCACTGGTCGGCGCCGCCGGATTCCGTTCGACGGTTGCCGCAATCAAGCGTGGAAAGCGTGTGGCACTTGCCAATAAAGAAAGCCTTGTGATCGGCGGCGACCTCATTACCAGTATGCTTGCGAGCAGCGCCGGCAAACTCATTCCGGTTGACAGCGAACACAGTGCGATTGCGCAATGTGTCAACGGCGAAGATCACGGCGACATCGAAAGCATGACCGTGACGGCATCGGGCGGACCGTTCCGTACACGAAGTGCCGAGAGCCTCGATACTGTGACCGCCGCCGACGCACTGAAACATCCGACATGGAACATGGGCGCAAAAATCACGATCGACTCAGCGACGCTAATG
>CAIOZP010000361.1 GCA_903862805.1 uncultured Fibrobacterota bacterium | reverse complement strand
TCATACAAACACTCCTTGGTTCTGTCACCAATGGAGTGTTACCCTATTTTAGGAAAAGACTGGTCTCATTATCTGGCAGACGCGACAAAAGGTTACAAATATTTACTCCGGGCAAATGCCAAGGGGGAATCAATGTCGAGGGAATTTTACAAGAGTGTTTGTGTCGGATTGCTTGCGGGATTTCTGTCTGTTCATGCGGCGCAGGTTTGCGAGCTTTCCTGCTCGGTAACACCTGAGGCGTTTTCCGGCAGAACGATAAATGTTCCGGACAATATTGTCGCGCTATCACCAAAGGTAAAGGTAGATATTCCGGCACAGGTTGTCGCTAAAGTGAGAGACACAACCGCCTCGCCGTCGATATTTTTTGTAATAGATAATTCAAACAGTATGCATGGATATGCGTTTCTTGGCACCGCAACACCGTATTGGATCGGAGGTACGGATTCTCTTGGCAAGCGGTTTACTGTCACTTGCGAATTGATCGACTCCCTTGCGCGGATCATGCCCAATACCCGTGTGGGTGTTTCGGTTTTTGATTCGACACAGTGGTTCCGCGACACCATTCCTTTTATCACGCCAATAGCTCCCGGCGATAGCTTCGGATATATCCCGCTTATGAAACTTGATTCAACTTATGCAGGAGGTCAAACCGGACAGAACATAATAAAGAGTCTGCTGGCAACTCAAAAGACACTGAGTTACACCCTCGCTCCGCCGCTCAATATTGTTGACCTTGCGATTGGCAGTACGACATCAAAAAGTACAAATATCACCGCAGGTTTTGATGCGGCAAAAGCGGCAATGAAAAATTCCAATGCCGTTCCGCAAAACAGGTTTGTGATTTTCCTGTCGGATGGAAATGCAACCGTACCGTACAATGACAGCAGCGCCATGTTCGCATTTGTCAAGGGCGATTCAGTTCCGACCACATTCACCGTTTTTTTCAATGACTCCGGTGTCGCACCAGACAGCATCATTAAGATGACCCAGAATATCCAGAACAACGGCTACTCTGCGACAAATCCTTCGAGCGAGTGCTGGGCGGCGACATCTGATTCGTTACAATATTTTTTGCTCGACAAGATTCTCAATCGCATTGTCACGGTGCAATCAACCAACCCAGCACAGTTGACGGTCAACGGAGTGAAAAGTACGACTTTCAACTCGACTGATTCCACCTTCACTTTCGGCAATCTGTTGCCGATGACTGGCCCGATAACACCGTTCACATTCGGCTTGACATATGCGATACAAAAGGACAGTGTCACAGTCAAGGACACCTCGTATTCCGTTGCGTTCAGTGTGAGTCGAGTTGCCGGACTGAGTACTCCGCCAGACAGTTTCACAACAAATTGCTGGGATCGCGACATGGTGTTTCGGCTTGACACAAACGCTGTGACAGCCATCGGCATGGGCGACACCGTTCTTGGTGTTCACTTCACTCAAGTTGGAAATCCGTGGTACACATATACGCAGGTGCCGGTGCAGTTTTATTCGAGCCTCGACAGAACTGATGTCGAGACAGTGAATCTTACCGCTTCTGCAAGCGGGCTTGCTTTCGACGGCACCATCACCCTGCAGGATTCCTCGCCGGTAAAGGGCGACGGAAAAATTGCCGCGACCCGCACCGACACGATATTCGCGCTGTTCCGAAATCCTGAACTTCCGCTCGATACTCTGCTGATCGCAATTCCGCGAAATGTCGATGGAAGTATTTCGCTTGTCTCTGCTGCGTTTGTCGATTCTTCGGCTGATGGTTTGATTGACAAAGTGGACTGCCTGTTTTCGTCGGCGCTTTCGATTGACGACACGACTGCTCTTTTTGCTTCTATCAAGCTTCCGACAAGCAGGAATCTCTCGGTCAAATCAATTCAAATTTCTGGAAACCGTACGATACTTTCTACAACTCAAAGCTCGTCGATAAATACAGCAACCCTTTCGACCGATTCGGTGTGCGTGACTGCACCGGTGCTGCTCAAGGGCCAGATACTTGGATCGGCAACTATGCTTGCACAAGATTCCATGCCGCCGGTAATTTTGTCGGGAACATTCACGCCGTCGGTTTTTTATCTGTCAAACGACACTCTCGACGTTCATTTCTCGGAAACGATTTCTGCGACGCTTGCAACTGCAACGCCGATTCTTTTCAAGCATGCAGATGGAACGCAATATCAACTGACGCTTACACAAATTTCGGGGACAGGTTCGCCGGATTTCCGTTTCAGGGTTGGGCCGCACAGTGGAGTTGATCCTATTGCATCTGACAGCATCGCGCTCGCTGGCGCGGCGAGTGCGACAGATGCGACGGGAAATATTCAGCAGAGAAACACACCGTGGGTTCCGCTGACAGTCAAAGCAACAGCGCCGCTTGTGGCAGTTTCCGGAAGCTGGTTCGATACGAATGGTGACGGCATCATGGACAGCCTTTCAATCAAATTGAATGGGCCAATTTCGGTAGCGCGCATTCGCACTTTGTCAATGTCGTTTGCCTGGCCGCGTGAAGATGGCAACACCGCGAAAGACACAGTGACTCTTTCCGGCGCGGCGTTTAGATACGATTCGACGATTCCCGATTGCATCGGAATCGCGTTCGCCGACACTTTCGGATTCCGTCATTTCACGACATCGACGCACGACAGCGCCAATTCATGGGGTGAAATAACTCTTCGTCAGACACCAAGCGGAGCGGGCGCTGAGACCGTGACAATGTTCAGTCCGTTTGACGCAATGGCCCCGGTCATTCGCAATGCAACCTATCTATCAGCAGGAGGAAACGGAATCGGTGATTCGCTATATGTCAACTTTTCCGAGCCGGTAAAATCTGTTGTCAATGGACAAGCTTTTGCACCACAGACATCTTTGGGCAAAGTTTATCTGCTTCCGTTATCGGCATCAAAAACATCGCCTGCGGGATATGGCTTCGCTGTTTCATCTGCCATCGCGCAAATGCCTGTGACGGGAGACAGCATCCGCATCCTTGCACTGAGCGGACTCGTAGCAGACAGCGCAGGAAATATTCAGACAGTTACAAATAATCTTTTGCGTCCGATCATAATTCTCACGCAGATAAATCTTCTTAGTGCCGATTACGAAGACACCGGATCGATGCCCGACGGACGACCAGACATCATTCGCGTGCAAAGCAGCACGAAGATTCCAGCGGATCTGCTCGACTCTCTTCCGTCGCTGCTTTCGCTTCCACAGGCGCGTGGATTCACGGCGATTCAACGTCCCGACATTGTCGCAGATTCAAGCGGATTCACCATCGCTCTGCATGGATCATTGCAGATGCTGACAAGCGTGTCACCAAGCGAGCATCTGAGTGCAGGATCGTGCATCACGAGTTCCGGCGCACGACTCGGACTCAGCGATATTCCGATTGACGACCACATGGCTCCGGTGATTCGTAGCGCGAGTTTCCTTCCGTCAACAAGTTCGATGTCCGGCACACAAAGTCCAGACACACTTCTCGTGGAATATTCGGAAGCTATTTCGCCCGAAGTTCTGACAGATCATCCCTTCATATTCAAGCGTGGTGATTCCACCTATTCGATGCAGATCGGAACTGCGATTCGTGCAGATTCACTGCACGAATATCTTGTAACCAACAGGAACGGAATTTTCCCGCAAGCGGGCGATAGCATCGCACTGTGTCCTGCCGGTGAAGCGACCGACACAAGTGCCGCCAGAAATATCCAGCAGCAGACAACGGCGTTTGTTCCCTTGAGCGTTTCTCCGTATCATGTTTCGTATGATCTTAGGATTTGTCCGAACCCCTGGAGCTACAAAAATTCGGCAAAGCTCTCGTCACAGAATGCGCTTATGTGCGGACAAGCTTTCGATGGACCGATGGTTGTGCTGACATCTTCGATGCCGATTGCCAACGGGCCGGTCGATTACGAAATGAACGGCAAGGTCTATGATCCACTCGGCAACCTGATAACCACGTTGACAAATGCGAGCGTAATTCTGTCGCCCGATGGTTCCCGTCTATGTCTGCCGTGGAATATGCGCAACCCCAACGGCCGGAAGATTTCCGGTGGCGCGTATCTGATCGACGTTAAGGTTTCCACTATTGCAAAAGGAAGCGCTGTCGGCAGCATCAGAGTGGATGAACGGAAGATGATGGTTGGAGTGGCGAATTGATTCGCTGCAAAAAGCTTCTTGCAGAACAAATCTGTTTTCATGTATTCAAAGCCATATCCAAGTTAGAACAGACCACTTCGCAGAACGTATTTTTGATAGGAGTCGATTACAATATGACGATTAAATGAAAGAATCCTAATGAAACTCAATCCAACAGCTAAAAAATATTTATTAAATGCGTTAAAAATAGTCGCAACAGTGCTTCCATTTTTGTTGATCTTTGGCTCATCAAAAATGGAAGTAATTCTCTCTTTGACGAAGTCAATTCCTTGGCAGAATATTACCGCCATTATTTTCCTCACAATATTTACAATTGCTATTCAGGGTTTCAGATGGTGGTATTTACTTAGGGTTTTCATAAGCGACATCAGTATATTCCGTGTTCTTGAGGTACATTTCAAGGCTACGTTTTATTCTATTGCTGTTCCGTCTTCAATTGCACAGGATGTTATACGCGCCGCACTATTTTCGCGTGAATCCGACTACAAAATTGCGTGGGGCGCTTCATGGGTAGCACGTGTTATTGGTATGACAGCGTATATACCGGTTGCACTGACCGGATGGCTTTTGATAGACAAAACAGGAATGCCGCAATGGATAAACTTCGCCTTAATCGGAGTTTTTGTGGCGATAATTGTTGCTATTTCATTTTCCTTTTCAAAGAGATTTACTCGGCCGATTAGAGGAATCACGCAGAAATTTATTCCGGCACATATTTCATCTATTCTCGAAAAAGTCCGTGAAGGAATTTATATGTATCGGGGCAAATTTATTCCAATGGCAATCGCATCGTTGATTACTCTGGCCCTGCTTGGCTTATGTCTATTAAATACAATCCTGATTGTAAAAACAATATGCGGACACGCCTATTGGCGCGAATGCTTTTTCTTTATTCCGGCAATTGAAACGGCTGTTGTATCACTCCCGATCACACCCAATGGAATGGGAATAAGAGAAGGATTATCTTACTTTTTCCTCAAGATATACCTACATTTCACACCGGAACAGATAAGCCTTTATGTCCTATTCTCGATTATGATCGTTTCATTGAAGCTGGTCGGATGCTTTGCTTTTCTACCAGGATTTATCAGAAACCGCAAAAAGTAGCGATTATTCCACCGCCACATAATCACGCACGACTGAGTCCTAATATCATCGCAGAAATTTGATCTTCACATAATATTTTTGAAATTTTATTCAAAAAAATATTCAGATGAATTGGATAAAATTATCTATCTTATTCGCAATGGTATTGCAATCCATGAGGTGACCAGTCCGAAGAAGGGATTTATGCGGTTATTTTTAAGATGTTTTTTTGCTACACTATTTACAATTTCTGTGTCATCCGCCCAAAATTATGACTTCACTACCCTACCCGATACTTTCCACCTTGATCCGTCAAAGTACTCGTACCTTGGCGAAATAAAACTCGGCCAAGGGCGCGTTGGGCCAGTCAATGGCGCTTATTGGGATGTTGATATTCCAATAAATAGACCAACATGGGCACTGGCCTTGGCGCATAATTACCAATTGCTGCACAATTATCTGCGGTTCGAACATTTCCCGATGGAAGCGTGGCTTGGCATAGCATTAAAGGAATCGAGCCTTGGATGTGATCCGGCGGCGGTTTGGGATCCGGCGCTTGACCTTGCGCCTGTACCAATCGGATATACAAACGACGGATTTTTTCAGCTTCGTCCGGATCCGTCGTCGGGTTGGGGTGAGATGAGCAACACATATATGCCGCAACGATTCACTTTTTCAAATTTCGATGCGATGGTTGGAACCTCTCATTTTGAAACAGCAGCTCTCGCGGCAACGTATTATATGATTGTCACCTATTTTTACTGGAACTTTGTGGATGGATACCGGCCGCTTGCTGTTTTTGATTCGACGCCAGATCCCGATGCCTTTGCCAAAATCATGTCTTCGCAATACTATATGGGCTACGATGATGGCTACGGTGTCGTGAAATACGTTCTTCAGACGGTACGTTCTCAGGCAGAAACACGAAGTGATTTTCTTACATTCTATGACGAAAACAACTTCGACACAAACGCGGTCGTTCAGGAAATGAAAACACATGCAGAAGGTGTCACCCGAACAGTTGCAACGCTTCAAAACCGTTTGAATACCATACCGAATTCCGACAGCTGCGCTTTTCATGGATATTACGATACACTTATCGCTTGGAGTGATGTTGACGCATATCTGACAATGCTTTCCGGATATTACCCGCAGATCAACGACGCTTTCCGCGCGCAGATCAAGGCAGTGTTTGATGCGCAGGGCGGCAGCAATCCGGTATCATTCAGATATAAAATGGGGCCGGTCATTGACGCGATAGTTCTGGGACTGCCGCTTGATAATCCATATCATAATATCAGCACATACATTGGTGGCATAACCTGGGATCCTGCGACGGACTATGTTCCAAATTTTGTTATGAACAACACCGCAGTGAAAACACCGGCGAGTTTCCACTCTTCGACTCGCGCAGGATTACGACAACTCGGAAGGGCGGTTTCATTTACTACAAATGTGTCTGGCCAATACAGCTTTCAGGAAATTGATGCGTCTGGAAAGGTTCTCGAAAACAGACGTATTGATTTTTCATCCGGTACTACCCTATTTGATATATCGAAATCTATTAGTGGTGTTCGTTTTGTGAGAATCACTGGGCATGGAATAATTGAAACGGCAAAAATCTTTTCATTTTGAAGTCTCAGCTAACAAATCATCATACAGAAAAAGAGACAGAAATTTGACAGACAGGACGTGCTGACGGAAATAAAGAGATCTCACTCATCGGAATGTTTGAGCAGAACAAATCAAATGATCAAAGCAATAAGAGAGGTCCACAATGAAGAAACGAAAAGCCAGTTGCTAATGCAGTCGAAAGATAATGCAGAACTACTAACAAAGCAGTGGTTGGATATCAATTACTTTTATAACAAGTTCAAAGTAT
>CAIOZP010000360.1 GCA_903862805.1 uncultured Fibrobacterota bacterium | reverse complement strand
GTCCAGAACGACAGCCGCAGGTCCTACAAATACTCCAAGGTATCCGCTTGAGATTGTATGAAGCTTTCCAGAAAGCGCGGCGAATATCGGAGAGATTTGTGAATCTGAAAAATAAACGGCACGGGTGGTTCCGTCTGTAAAATGTCGTGGCGGATATTCCATTTTGAACTGGTATGAAAGATGCGATGTATGCAATCCCATCCGAATGGCTAAAATAGAAAACGCAGCCTTCATCCTGTCGCATTTGTCAATCTGATCCTGAGTAAGTGCATGACCAAGCGCACCAGCCAAAACGATTATTGGCAATGGCCCGAAAGCCCATGCTTCCTCACGAAGAGTACCACTCTGGGGATCGAAAAGTGCGCCATGTTCATCAAGAAGTTCCTGTACATCAAAGGACTCATCTGCTGTGTGCAAGGCAACCACTCTTGATAGAAACCCCTTGTCTGCCAAAGTGATTTTGAATTTATCGGTAATTCGTGTAATCGGATTCATGATTTTTCCATATTATTTTTATGCACAAGCCTGACCTCACGCCAGAGACCGCTTCGAGCATCTTTTGAGAGCTTGATACGCGGTGTTTCGCCTTCGTCAAACACAAGAAGTTCTTTATCGGAAAGTGTCACACGTCCCGTGAACTGAACCTGTAGGCTTGTGGCCCAGCGGTACTGCGTGATCAAGTGATTTTTCATTCGTTCGAAATCGCTATAAGATTCGTTGAATGAAAAGAACAATGTTTTTATCTCGCTTAATGAAAGATGTTTTGAGATGGCGAGACACTGCGGCTTGAGTTCCTGCAAACGCGAATCGGATGTCCGCTTGCAAATAGAGCGACGATCCGAAAAAAGTATGTACGTAAATTTCGCTTCTGGGAAAAATTCGCGCAGGGGTGTGAAGAGATTTCCGGTGAGATCTTCCACATCGACATTGACTTTGTCGATCTTGCTTTCGAGCACGATTATGTGGCGCTCCTTGCGGAAGCGATAGTCGAAAAGCCCGTCGAGTTCCTTGATGTTTTCGTAACCGTATTTGCCTTCGCCGGTTTTTTTCAGGATGACGAGATTGGGATATTTCTGAATTTTGAAAATGTATTTATCGGTATTTGCCACAACAAAATTATTGCGCTGTGCCGGATCGAAACTGCGATCGAAAATCCCGCCGGTGTGGCCTTCGCGCGAATAATGTTTCAGGAAATATTTGACGATACGTCGCGACACACGCTCAGCAATATCGCCCATGATGTTTCCCTCGCCGCGGGTTCCGAAGTCGTAACCGGTCTCGAAAAAATCACCCACAGTAAAGAGCGCATGACTCACACGACCAATACGATATTCGATAAGAATTTTTTCGAGATATGATCGCTTGGCATTTATTGAATCGTTGGGGTTGTGCAGAATGAATTTGCCAGGCACACCATGATCACGGCGAACTGTCCAGACCTTGCGCGGCTTTACTGCAGAACTGTCGCTACGGCGCAAGTCCCATTGAAAGGGCTCGAAATCTGTAAAAGGTTGGGAAGGTATTTGTCGGGGCATTTTGTTTCGTCAATAAAAACTCTTCACAAGATTCTGGACAAGAAGCGTCCAGCCGTCGATCAGGACAAACAAAATTATCTTGAACGGCAGCGAAATCATTGTCGGCGGAAGCATCATCATGCCCATCGCAAGCAGCACCGACGCAACGACCATGTCGATAACAAGAAACGGAATGTAGAGCAAAAAACCGATTATGAACGCGGTCTTGAGCTCGCTCGTTATGAAAGCCGGGACGATCACCCAGAACGAAAGGTCGTCGGGGGTGCGCGGCGCAGGGCTTTTGCTCATGCGCACAAAAAGCGCGACATCC
>CAIOZP010000359.1 GCA_903862805.1 uncultured Fibrobacterota bacterium | reverse complement strand
GGCGAACATTTCTGTCCACCGCAATAAGTCAAGCAACAAGAAAGACTAAATCAGTAGAACCACTTTTCACCCATTGAACCGTCAAGCCCCTTGAAGTAGAGCTTCTGTATTTTGCCGGAAATGGGTGGGAATTTAAGCTGAACAGTAGTTTTCTTCTGCTGGTCAAGCATATCGAAACTCGGCGGAGCCTTGCAGGCGGTGGCCGGGTATTCCTTGCCGTTTTCGTCCACGAGGAAGAAACACTGTGGTAACATGCGCTGAGCATTTGGCGAATAGTTGAAACAGAGAACATCTGTCGGAATGTCGCCGTTTTTCTTGGTCACGGCCATGAAGAAGTAGTATTTGTTGACCGCACGGAACACAGTGGTATCGGGAAGGTCATCGACAAATACCGAGCGGTAGGCGGAAAGAGTTCCAAGGTTCTTGATACGAAGCTGAGTAAGCAGATCCTTGGCTCCGGCGAGATCTTTGTTATAGAGCATCGCAGCCTGCACAAAGAATTCGGCTCTGATGAGAGCGACCGGATCTGAATTCTTTGCGAGGTCAGGTCCGATCTCATTTTTGGCCTTGTCGACGAATTCCTGCGCTTTGTTGCCGACTATGCTGTCGCGGACATGGCCGAACTTGGCTTTATCGGCGCAGACATCGGCGGCTTTTGTAATGAGCTGGAATCCGTCCGTCAGGCGGCCCATGGCAAACATCGAATCAGCTAAACTTGTAAGGAATGTCGCGTAGCGATCATGTGTTTCAGGCTTTACGTCGCCATTGAGCAATGGGTCGATATCCTGCTTCTGGTAAAGTGTGAGCGCATCGTTTGTAGCAGTTCCGTCGTTGAGAACCATCTCTGCACGAACAAGAGACATCTCAAGGAATCGGTTCCGCAACTGAATGGTGATCTTTGCGGGGTCTGCCTGAACTGCCTTCTGGAAGTAGATGTAAGCTTCTTTCTGGGCAAGTCGCTTTTGGCTACCCTGTGCGGTCTTTGCTCTGTCATACGCCGAGTTGCCTTTAGATTCGTACTCGGAACAGGACGCCAACATGGCAACTGCCGCTGCAAGCAACCCGATTTTCACAACGCGATTCATCGTGCCTCCTTGAATTCATAAGCTACGCGAAAGGTGCATAATACCGTTTACTGTCACAATATACACCGTTCTGCGAATCGGCGCAGAACTTTTTCAAATTATCCCATTCAATAATCTGTAGGATGACCACATAAAAAAACAGCTCCACATTTTGCAGAGCTGTTTGAATGTTTTCGGCAAAAATTTACGGGGTCAATACATGACTTGGAAGATCGGATGTAGAAAGATCTCCGGGAGTCGTGGATGTCGGCTTACTCTTCAATGCAAAAAATGCTATTCCGGCACCAGCAGCGGCGACACCACCGCCGACAAATCCGAGTATTACCCCGTGTTTCCTTCTTGAGTCGTTTTTCTGGGTAAGAAGCTTCTGCTTCGCTGGATCAGTTGACCATTTGAACGAAAACGATATAACGCTGAACTCATCTTTTACTGCGATGATCGGAAG
>CAIOZP010000358.1 GCA_903862805.1 uncultured Fibrobacterota bacterium | reverse complement strand
ATTCTTCAATTTCATCATTATTGACTGATGAGAATTCATCGTCGGGCCGGTTATTCTTCACAGTACAAGTCCGGCTATAATGGATTTACATTTCCTGCGGAGCGTGTGCCTTGCGCCAGTTTCTCACGTTCGATAAACCGACAACGGCCGCCGGACTACCGAGCTGAACTGCCTGCGAATAATAGCGCTCAGCCTCTTCGATACGTTCGTGCTTGAAGGCTATGCTTCCGGCGAGAACGGCTACCTCTGCAAAGTCAGGGAACTGACGCATTGCATCGCGACAGGTCTCGAGCGAAACAAGATCGTTGCCACCGCTGTTCTGGATATTGGCGATACGGTATAGAGTCCAACGCTTGGATTTATCAAGGTCGAATGCCTGATCCAGATAATACATCTCACGCGAAGGATCTCCCTTTTTCTCGTAAAGATCGGCCATGAGATTATCGACATAAACCATGTTCTTGCCGTCAACCGGATAAAGCGACAGCCATTTGATCGCTTCATCACAATCACCGATGTCGCGATAAATTTCACCAAGTCCGATATAGGAGTCTTCGAGCAATGGATAAAGCCTCGCTATATTTTCGTATGTGACAACCGCACGACCGGTCGCACCGCATCGACGATATGCCACAGCCATAAGTTGGAGCGTCTTCTGATTTGTCGGCTCAAGCTGAAGCGCACGATAACCGGTAGCAATGCAGCGGCCAAGATCGTTTACCGTGAAATAGCAAATCGCGAGATTGAGAAATCCCTTGAAGAATGTCGGCGCATTCTGAACACAGGCCCTGTAAGAAACAATCGCCTGCGGAAGCGCATTGAGCTGGAAATACGAATTGCCGGCGTTATAAAAACAAAGCGCCGGACTCTCGCCCTCGGCAGCCGCCTTCTTGAAAAGAACAGCGGCTTTCTTGTATTTGCCGTTTGAGTAGGCGGCGTTTGCGTCGTCGAGGGTAGATGCCGATACCGGAACCGATGATACCAGCACAACCGACAAACAAACACCGGAAGCGAAATTTACAAAGGAGAAAAAGGATTTCATAAAAAACATATTCCTGATTATCATTGCTGCAGATGGAACTCTACGTCCTTCTGGACTCGCTGATTGACAGGTATTCCCTTGTTCTTGGCAGGCTTGAAGCGCCAAGTCGCGAGAACCCTTTTGATCTCATTGTCAAAAAGAGGTGACGGAGATTTTGAGATCTGGATGTCACCGACCTTTCCTTCGTGCGTCACAACAAAAACGACGTGAATCGTTCCGCCTTCTATGTGCTGATCGCGCGCAGCTTCGGGAAACGAAAATGGCGAAGTCGTCATCGGAGAAGCATCTTCATCTGTCTGCCCCTGCTCAAACACTTCAGCATTCAGATCCTGTTTGCCAAGCTGAACATTCGCGCCATTGCCACCGCCCGGTCCGTCGAGTCCGAGGTCTGGTGCGAAGCGCATGGCCATTGGATCGGACTGACCTTTGCCTTCGGCATTGGTCTGCTGAACCTGACGCATACGCTGCTGCGGAGCCTTTTTTTCTTCGGGAGGTTTTGGTGGTATCACGGCCGAGAAAACCTGCTGCGCGTTTGCACCTTTTTCTTCCTTCTTCATTCCGAATTTCGAATGAAGCATGGCGACTGCGGTGAAAAGCGCAACCGAAATCACGACCGCGACCGCGACTCTTGCGACCCAGAGAACTTTCCATGCAAGTTTCAGGAACATCTGTCAGTCCTTGCCTGCTGCAATGGAAACCTTCTGAACACCGGCCATCGTGCACTGATCCAGCACCTCGACGGCTTTTCCGACATTGGCGTCACGGTCGGCGATGATCACCACCGAGACGTCAGGCTGCTTGCCGACTTCCTGCTCGACGATCATTCGCAATCTGTCAACGCTGACCTGACGACCCATCATATGAACAGTACCTTCGCGCGTTATGCCGATAAGCAGAGCCTTCGCACCAGCAGCTTTAGCGGCCTGCGCTTTGGGCTTTGACACATCGACGCCGGTCTCGACATAAAGGTTAGCCGTGACCACGAAGAAGATCAGAAGGATCATGATCGTATCAACGAACGGCGCAAGGTTGATTTCAGGATTCTGATGTTCCTCGTGCAAGGAACGCATATGGCGCATACCGCCTCCTTTTTTCGCATTTTCCGCCCTCGGCGTCCTCTTGAGAATATCGCGCATGATAATGTCGCGATCTCCCCTGAGGCGGGCAACAAGTCGGTGTCTGGTATTGGTGAGATAATCAAGGGAAAACAGCGCCGCCACAGCAACAGCCATACCCGTGAGGGTTGCCTGAAGTGCCATGGAGATTCCGTTCGCCATGATGGTCGGATTTCCGAATCCGAACTCGCCAATGACACGGAACATTTCGTTCATGCCGGAAATTGTTCCGAGCAATCCGAGAAGAGGAGCCATCACAACACAGGCCGAAATGGTCGTGATACCTCTGTCGAGTCCTGGTGTCGTTTCAACAAGAAGTTCTTCAAAGGCCCGTTCCACTTTTGCCGGTGTCGCAGTCGGGCTGAGAACCCTCGCGACAAAGGTATCGAACGGCGCGTAGCCGGATTTATTTGTTCCTTCGGCCGAACGTGAAACGATGCTGGCATGAGCCTTATTCCATGCACGTTTCAACCACGTATAGCGAAGGAACTTACCTCCAGCAATGTGCCATACAACAATCGACACACTGAAGATCGGATAAAGAACCCACCCGCCCTCGTTGAACAGTTTTATGAACGGTTCAAGCAAGGTTTATTCTCCCGGGTAAACGGCGTTAAGAAGGTCGATGGCAAACTTTTCCATCCCGGAAACCAGTTTGTCTTTTGCTCCGCGAAGAAGATCGTGGATGAAGAGCACCGGAATCGCGACAGCAAGACCCGTTTTGGCCGTAATAAGCGCCTCGGAAATACCACCAGCAAGGAACTTCGGATCGCCGGTGCCGTAATGCGTGACCGCCGCAAAAAGCGTGATCATACCGGAAATTGTTCCAAGCAGACCAAGAAGCGGCGCCGCACCTGCAATGACTGCAAGCGTATTGAGATTGCGGTTGAGCGTCGGCGTTTCAAGTGCCAACAGTTCGTAAACCGCACGCTCGCCGACATCACGGCCTTGACTGCGACGCTCGATTGCATAGCGGAGCATTGTCGCGACTATGCCCTTCTTGCAACCGGAAGCATATTCGAGAGCCTTGTCGAAATCCCCTTTGTCAAGGAACTTCATGGCATTCTTAAACTGTTTCTTCATGAGTCCCGAACGGCGCGCAAACTGAATCCACTTGATGAGCACCAGATAAAGCACCCAGAAAGGAAGCATTAGCAACGGAATCATGATGAGTCCGCCGCCCTGAAGTGAATGCCAGACCCCGCCCCAGTAGGATTCCTTCTTGCCGGAAATAAGCATACGGGCCTGTTCGTTCTGCATGACCTCAACCGGAACATCGCCGGAGATCGCACCGGCCTGAAGCCACTGATTGACCTTTGTCGCAATCTTGGTGCTCAATTCAGGCGCACCGATCTTCTCGGTTGCAAATCTGTCGTTCCCAAGTCTGCCGGTCTGACGAAGATAATAGCATGTTCCCGATCCATCGATTCCGTAGCCAAGCATATTGCCGAAACGAACGATGGTCAGTTCCTTCGGGCCGCTTTCCTGAGGAATTACAGTGGCCTTGTCGATGCTCACCGAATCGCCACGGGCAAGCCACTTGAGGCGATAATCAACAAATGCCGAGAAAGCAACCGCCGGAGCACTGTTGGCCGAGAGCGTGGTCTTGACATTCTCGATTGCCTGCTGACGAAGTTCATGGTCGAGCGGGAAGACTTCGAGCAAACCGTCGCCGTCTTTCTGGAACATGTCTTTCATCTGATCTTTAAGGTATTTCCACTCATCCTGCTTTGAGGTGACGCCTTTGCGTTCGTCATCGAGGGACTGCTCTTTGGAAAGACACTCCTCCTTGATGCGGGAGAGATCATTTTCGACCTTTTCCTGCTGATCGCGAAGTCTTCCGAGTTCCTCTTTGTCCGATTCCTTTTCGTCAACCGCCTTCTGCTTGAATGCATATTGTTTTGCAATCAAGCGCTGAAGGCTGTCGCGAGCCTGATCAAGCGTTCCCTGAATCTGCTTGAGCTGGGCCTGCTTTTCGGCGATAGCCTTGTCGTCGCCTCTGGAACTTGCATTGGCACCAAAAATAAGCGCCGCTGATATAATCAATAGACCGGTACGTTTCACTTGCTGCCTCCCTTAACCGGAGCCGAAACCTGCGCCTGAACTTTAGCCTCGGCAACTGCGGCCAAAGGAAGATTTACAAATGCTGGCAGTGATTTGCCATCGCGAACACTCACAGCCTTGAGAATGTCCTGAGCTGTTGCTGCAGAAGGAATAACCTTCCACTGAGGTGAACCATCTGCACCGTAGCCTGTGAACACAGCACACTTCTCACCCTTCTCGTCAACAACCGCTTCAAAGAAAGCACCGATGCGCAAGCGATACACCTGACCGTGAATGTCTGGTACCGGCGAAGTTTCACTGGCCGTCTGGACACTGGTGGTCACATCTTCAAGTTTGTTGATAATCGTGATCAGACGCGTGCATCCTTCCACGTTGTCAACTGCCTTCGAAGAGAGATCGCTAATAAGAAGCGAAAGCGCCGACTGTATCTGTGTTGATACAAGCGGAGTCTGCTTCTTTGCCGTAGGCATAACCTTTGTGGCAATCCCGACAAGCTGTTGACGGAATTCCTCTTCGGAAAGTTCGACCTGATGACGCTCCGCCTGCAGTCGCGAAATAAGCGAAGAAAGCGAGTCGTTGGCATGCGCCTGAACAGCCATCTGCTTCTTGGCGGAATCGAGATCCGAATTGGCGCCAGCCACTTTCTGCGCCTGATGCGCCCGATATGCGGCGTAGTCCTGCTGATCCTTCTCGATCTCCTGCGAAACCCGCTGCGTTTCCTGCTGGGTCTGCACAAGATCCTTGTTGGCCTGCGCGATCTCATCATCAAGCGACTGCTGCGTTTGCTGCGCAACAATCACCTGAGTCATCGCGAGCACCGCCGCTCCCGCAAGAGCGATACGACTAACTGCTCTGTTCATGAGGAGAAATTCTCCGAAGAAGATTTATTGATACTAAAGTTCATAATCACTATCAGTACGGATTATCTTTGAGCGTTGGATTCAGCTCAAGCTCTGCGGCTGGCAGAGGGAAATGCTCGTGTTGCCCCTTCACAAAACCCGGCAACACGGTCGGACCTCTTCCCTGACGTACGACATCAAAGAACCGGATGCCTTCCATGGCAAGCTCGACACGGCGTTCGTGGTAAATCGTGTCACGCATTACTACGGTCGAAAGGCCTGAAGCAATTGCCGGCAGTCCGGCACGGGTACGAACCTGATTAAGATAAGTCAGGCCGAGGTCGGAACGTCCGTTCTCGTTTGTGGCTTCCGCGTACATCAACAGTAAATCGGAATAACGGATCGAACGCCAGTTTGCTGGAAAGTTGCTGTCTTCCGGACGATTGTCGATATCGGACTGCGAATGAACCTCGGGCAGATATTTGCGGGAATGCTTGCCTGTCACGCCCAGAGCGATGCTCGCATAATCATCGCTGTTATCAGCAGTATAGGTATAGGTCGTGTCATATACCTTCACACCTTTAACTACTGAAGAGTCAACAGTGAAAATATCCGGATAAAGTACATCACCTTCTTCTATGATGGTTGCACTCTTGCGAAGATCACCCGGCTCATATGCGCTGTCAAGGCTTGGTGTAGGACAATCAAAACCATATCCACCGATCGGATAATTTCTTCCGCACTGGAATATTGAAGTCTGCTGACCTTCGTTCGCATCGCCCCAAGCATCCGGAGAAACCGGCACTTCTACATGCTCCACCTCAAAGATCGACTCGATTCCATCCTGACCATCTTTCGTGAAGATGTGTGCATAGTCAGGATCCAAGTCATATTTGCCCGAATTGATAACAAGAACTGCGAGAGATTCTGCCTCGACAAATTTCTCAGGATGCGTAATTGCTGTTCCATAAGAACAGACCGATTTCACAGTGGAGCCACTCGGCGCGGACGTGATCTCGCGAGTCTGAAACAGGCACGCCTTTGTCCGAAGTGCCAAAGCTGCACCCAAAGTTGCACGACCAGCTTCAACCTCGCCTTTTTGTGGAAGAACCTCGGCGGCATCACTGAGATCGCTTTCGATCTGCGCCCAACACTCATCAACACTGGCACGCGGCGTGTTGTACGATCCGGCATTCGGCACATGAAGTACCAGCGGGACACCGCCGAAGATCTTCACAAGATTGAAGTAGTAATAGGCACGAAGGAATTTCGCCTCGCCTACGTATCTTGCAAGAAGAGCCGAATCCGAACCTGATGGAATCACATTGTCTATAACCATGTTGGCCCGACGAATACCGACGTATGGCTCGCTCCATTCATAAGGCAGGAAGGTATTAGTGTTCAGTGCATTGAAGTTTTTCAACGCGAGCATATCGCCCTGATCGGCATCGCTCTCT
>CAIOZP010000357.1 GCA_903862805.1 uncultured Fibrobacterota bacterium | reverse complement strand
GTGTATATGGTCTTGTCAACGATATTTTTAAGAGCGTCATCCGAACGAAAAAAGAAGAGCCCAAGTGGAATTCCAGGACGCCCTGTTCCATTGTCAACATATGAGAGATACGACTTCGCATATCCATAGTATCCATAGTACGACGAATAAGTTACTGTCGGAAAGTCACTCATCTGTCCGACCAGTAGCACATATGACGGCGCTTCGGTTTTAATGTATGCGGCAAACTCATCCGCCGTCGTTCCCACAGAACCTGCTGTAACTACTTTGACATCAAAACTGGTTTTACGGAATGCGACAAAGCGTGCAAGGTCGGCGTTTGAAGCATATCGATCGGCCGTGATGACCAGATATTTTTCGAGGCCGTATGATGCCAAAGGTTCAGGGGGGCCATCGATTGAACTCTGCATATTCAGGAACAGGGCACGGGCGATACGATTCGACTGGCCGCCTCCTGAGCACGAAGGAATCATCTTCGATGTTGACACATCGGCAGTGGCTGACGTCCGAACAATCAGAGTTCCGTTTGAGGGATTATAACTGACCGGACGAACTGCAAAATATCCGCCCTGAATATTCCCGATTGAATATCGTTTTTCAATCGTTGCCGTCGCCTTGCCGGTTCCATTGCTGTGATACCAATCGCGATCAATGATGAACGGACGCGGCACGGTGTCGTTTCCACTTGGCAAAATCTGCTTGGGAAATAACGGATGCGCAAGCGAAAGCGTCTCGACGGTTTCTTTACTTATGGCAATTTCAACTGTGCCGCAGACGGCCAAATCAAATCGGGCGACAGGTGTCGCAGCCTGTCCGGGAATTCCTTCCATGCCGCAGCCCTCAAACTTTACAAGAGAGAATGTTTCACCGGCGACTATGGTATCGGAAATATGCGGGCTTCCAAATGACAGCTCAATCTGATAACCGGAGCTTGTCGAATGGAGATGACATGGCGGCAGTGCAATAGTTGATCCGACACAAACAAGTAACGCAAGTGGAGAAATCATCCGCATGTTGTAACCTCTTATTGTCATTTCGAAAGAACTTCTTATCAAAGAAGGAATCTTTTCATAACTAAAATCCGATTCTGCAAACCCGTGATACGACACCTGCAGAACCCGAAAATTTCACAACATAAACGCCTTGTGCAAGTTCTCGCATTTCCACATAATTTTTTCCAGCAAGACAAGTCATAAACCTCGTGCTTACAAGTTTTCCGTTTGCGCCAAAAAACGACAGCTCATATTTCCCGCTCTGTGGTACCGTTAAATTGATCCGCATCCCGGCAGAAGAAATAATTCCAAAACGATTTTGTATATTTGACAAACCTGCATTTGGTTTTATCGCAATCGTTCGGCTATCCAAGGCATTTTGAATCAGAGGATACGCTGAAGCGGTGCCATTCCTCACAAATGTCAGTTGCCTATCCGGAGTTATAATCCAATAAAAACCTGTTGCCTGTTTAAAGATCGAATCCCCTGAATACCCAGCTGAAATAGTCTGCAGGAGAGTTGCTCCATCGTTCCCCATAATGAAAGGAAGGGTCGGCACCATAAGCGACAAGCCCTGATAATTGGCAGCAAGTTCCTGTTTTGTTTCGCTTGGAACCGGATCATCCAGAAGTATCACAACATCCTGCATATTAGTTCCAAAATGTTCGTACAAGTTTTGCAGAGCGACCCCGTCGCCATTGCATGGTCAAAAGGTATGAGTCGTTGCAATGACAAGCACCTTGTTCAGATTGAGGATGCTATCAATGTTGTAAGTTGCCCCAATATCGTCTGAGACAACCACGTTTGTAACCTGTGGAACTGTATCTCCGGCAAATGCAACAGATGCCGACACTCCAAGTAAAGTCAATGCCGTCATACCGATCTTTCTAAACATTTTTCCCTCCAATTAGGATTTGTTTGAAATCAATTTCCATGTAAATATTTTTGAAATTTATCTGGACACGGCCACCTTCTGAACAAGCTCTTTGCCAAGGTATGCGATCGATACCAGATAGATACCAGAAGCAAGAGCGGTATTGGTGTAGCCGGATTCTAAATGTTGAAGCTGGACACTTGAAATAACCTTGCCTTGCAGATCAGAAATTCTGACCTGACATGGAGCTGATATTTTAACACCGGAAATCCTGATGTTTTTCCCGCCACTGATCGAAAAGATTTTTTCAGAAAGATATGATCTTGGGCCGATAGTCCTGGTTTGATAATCATTGTAGTCGGCGATGGCGAGTGCATCGACATAGATGCCGTCACCTTTGACATTATCCCATTGCGTGGTACTTGTCATGCGGATCTTTACGGTCTTGCCGATGTACGGAGCAAGATCAAACGACTCACGTGTCCAGTCGTTCACTCCGGTATATCCATTGCTTCCTGAACAGGCACTCTGAAGTACAGTCCAGCTGCTGCCATCGTCGTCGCTGATCTCGATTTTTCCGTAATCGTTATTTCGCTCAAAGGCATATTTAACTGCACATTCAAGACGTGGGTGATGAGCGCCACTCAGCGAAATACCCGAAGAAAGGGTAGCCGATGCATCGAAACCTTTCGTTGTGCTTCCAACACGCGAATCGGCAAAACTTTTAACCCCATCAAATGACACAACACTCGTAGTATCCCAGCCCTTGACATTATCGCTTGAGTTCTGAGGACACTGCCATTCTGCCTTTCCATTCTCTGCGGAGTCGGCCCACAGAACACTCCGTGCACCAGAGAAAAATTTTAGGGTGTCAATCGCCGAGACACATCCGCTATGAATGACTTTCAGTTCGATATCGCCCTCTGTAGCAGGTGCAAAATCAGATGCGAGTCTGCATGATAGTCCCGCTGTAATATTCAGTGACTGTCGTGATGGAATTGACGCGACATGAAGGCTGTCCTGCAATAATGTAAGTCCGCTCGTAATAGATCGCGCAGCAATAACCACATTCTGCGCGGTACTTCCCAATCCACGGTTTTTAATAGTAAATGACAGATCTGCTGTTTGCCCAGCGATAATACCAGCACCGTTGTTAATGCTCATTTCACCCAGATCGACATACGCTCCGGCGAGCCGTGTGACCGTCTGGAACATGGGAAGATGTTCCTGTGCAGTTGGAATTATCTCCGATTGCGGCGGCCAGAAGGCGGATCCTATTTCCGGAAGCCAAGCGACAATTCCCTGATCGCTGGCCCAGTCGAGTGTGGTACCACTTGAGTAATACGCAAGCATCTGCTGACAGGTTCCATAAAGACAGTTGTTGGTTTT
>CAIOZP010000356.1 GCA_903862805.1 uncultured Fibrobacterota bacterium | reverse complement strand
GAGCCATAGAAATCTTTTTCATGATAAATACCTTTCACAATTATGGGTTACAAAACATGGGACGTTATCAACACAAAGGGGGTACTTCTGCTTTTCGCCGCAGTGGCTATGATGTACTGTACGGGATTACTTTCACCTCCAATATGGAGTTATCAGGACAACGAAGTAACGCGGTTGCAAATAATATAATTCCGCTTTTTAGGAAATGCAAAGCAGCCTTCAATTATCAAACCAAAAATTTTACGAAGCTGTAACTTACTCCGCGACTCCGCGACTCCGCGACTCCGCGAGGGACAATCTACTCAATTTTCTTTCATCACGCAGAATCATTTCCAACAAAACAAAAACCTCGGGCTAAAAGGTCAAGTCTCAGAATCATCTTGCAGAAATCAGAAAGCAGTGGGCGGGACGCCTGCTGTCTGGGGAGTAATATAATAATTGTCCTGAACCGTGATTTCCCTGATTAAAGGATTTTCATGATTTCTAAATCAAGGCAATCCTGAAATCGCAATAACTCAAAACTCGGATTTTGCCAGCACCGGTAATTTCACCAAGCCCTCTTAAAAGGGCATGTTCCCGAGCGAAGAAAAAGAACGAGCTATGCGACGGGGTTTTATGGTCACATCTTTCTTACCAAGGTTAAGTGCGTGAGCACTTCCATTTTTGTCTGCTTTAAATTGTTTTCTTGTCTTGAACCAAAACCAATCCCAAAAACATATAATACCGTGGCAAAAAAAGTTGATGTCGGTGCTAAGGCCCAATTTCCTCTAATCTACTAAACCCAAATTTTCCATTAGATTCTGCGGTTCCAGTTCAACTGCTCAACCTGACTGCGGACGCAATGTTTGTCCATAATTCAGTCAAGTGCAGTCAATCACTTCTCTGCGGAGGAAAGGTCTCGATTTTTTTCAGCGCAGCATTCATGCAATCCCAAGGTTGTACATCGCGAACGAACAGATCCATTGTTGGCTTGTGATACGAAGGATCGTCCATGCTCCCCGCAGGAATTCCCACGACCTGGGGCAGGCGGGCAAGTCGGGTGGCAATCGGCGATCCGCAGTTCTCGCAGAATCCGCGAAAAATTTCGCCGCCGTTTTCACCGGTGGTTTTGTATTCGCGCACAGCTCCTTTTACAATCTTGAAAGTTGCAGACGGCACAAGTGTTGAAGCGACGAAACCGCTGCCGGTGTACTGCTGACAAGCTCTGCAATGACAATTGAACGCGACAATCGGATCACCGGTTGATTCGTACCGGATTGCTCCACAGCCGCAGCCGCCGGTTAATGTTTCCGCCATTTTCAACTCCACTTCGATTTGGTTGACTGATTGATTACCAAGCACCAGATCGAATCCGATTTTATTCGGACCAATTCGAGCTATAAATCACTCCGTATCGACCGACAGCAATCACCCTGTTGCTGCCAACCGATGTGATCCTTGTCAGATATTTTTGATCAGTTGAACTTGCGCGGAGATATTGCGTATTAGGAAGTGGATTCTGATCGGGAAAGGACAGAATGCCATTCGCAGTAACTCCGAAGAACTGGCTGCCCTGCACGGTCATACCAAGAATTGGCTGGTTGTAATCAAGGAACTGAGTATTCCATGTGGTTCCGGCGACCGGATTCTGGAGCATGTATGTAGAGTTTGAGGCGGCAACAAGATTGTTTGTTCCTTGAACTATATCGTTGATCTGGTAACCAGTGTTCTGAACCGAATTCACCACTGGCGCGATAACACCTGTTGGATCTGCACCACTGTAGATATCGCCAGTAGTCATACCATAAACAAATCCATTGTTAGTGGTATAAGCGACACTTGAAACTACAAATGAACTTCCGATGGAATTATTGAAACTCCACGTTAGCCCGCCATCTGTCGAAAAACAGGAGCTGCCACTGGCACCACCTGACCCGTCACCGACCAATACATCAATTTTGTTTGAGCCAATTTTAGCAGACACAACATCGTGCGGAACAAAGTTTGCGGGAATCGTTGACTGTCCTGTCCAAACTAACCCGTCAGGAGATGAGTAGATTATTCCGGCACCACCAACTTTTTGCTTTCCGACCGCCCAAAAAAGGCTATCTACAAATCGCACGTTGTAAATAGCAATGTCAGCATTAAGCTTGACTGCCCAGGTTTTTCCTGAATCAATAGACGCCCATATTCCCGGTTGTCCTGGTTGAGACGGATTATCTCCGGTTGCTGCAACAACTATCATAGGATCGATGGTTGAAGCCACTACGCAAGAGAACTCTGCGCCACTTGTATTCGCCGAATCTTCCCTCACCCACTTCGTTCCGATCGAACGGAAGTAAGCTTTAATTGTGTTCACACCATCGACATGAAGTTGCGATGTCGCAACAGTCCACATCGAAGAGGGATTCCATGTTCCGTTGATGATAAGAGAATCGAATCCCGCTCCGATAGTTGCATTGGCAACAGCGTTTACATAGGTCGGTAGCATATCGTAATCAAGCGTGACCGGTTGCGTTTTCTTTGTGAAATATGTTGATGTCCCCG
Source organism: uncultured Fibrobacterota bacterium (assembly GCA_903862805.1). GTDB lineage: Bacteria > Fibrobacterota > Chitinivibrionia > Chitinivibrionales > CAIOZP01 > CAIOZP01. The sequence goes on along the minus strand of CAIOZP010000356.1, from coordinate 21,124 downwards.
CCGAGTCTATGTTGCCAACGTTAGTGTCGTTGGATGTGAACTGGATCGTGTAATGTTCCTTGGAGAAAAATGCCTTTACTACATGATTCGCTTTTACATTTGGAAGGTCGTAATTCACCGTATTCATGGTTGCAGAAAACGATGGATCTTTCACACCGTCAACCGTTATCGAATCAATCTGAGTGTGTGGGCTTGTGGCACTGAAGGAGATAGTCGCGGTTCCTCCGAACATTACCGAATCATAAGGCTGGGCAACAGTTCCAATGGATGCATCGGAAACACTGTTCTGCACATATAATTTCTTCAACTTGAAGAACGCGTGTAGTATGTGATTCGCCTTGACCGTGCTGAATGCGTAGGAGAAGGTGTTGCCAGAGGCACCCGAAACCTTTCCGGTATCGGTTACTATCGAGTCAATAATGTACCCGTTTGTTGTGTCAGCAAGAATTGTAAAGGTCTGGTTCGATCCATAAGGTGCATGTACTACTACGGAAGGAGAAATCGTTCCGCCGGTCGGGGTGTTTGGTGTAATAGTAAACGAATCAATCCCAAATGTTGCCGTGAGTGTACGAGCTTTGGTCATCACCAGCTTGATGGAGTCAGCTGTTGCTGTTGTATCGCCCGACCATCCCATAAAATGATAACCGGTATTCGCTTTAGCAATCAGGGTGTCGATGGCTCCATAAGTGTAATACCCGTTAGCTTTGGCCGTCTTGACTACCACCGTTCCGCTGTCCACTTTGTTGACCGTAAGCAGAAAAGTGTCCAATTCGAAAACCGCCGAGAACGACATGTTGCCGGCAACCGTGAAGACTTTTTTCTTCGAAGTATCGGTCGGAGTGTTGTTCCAATGAACGAAGTGATAGTTGGCATTCGGCGTTGCTGTAAGCGTATCGGTTTCTCCGTCTATAAAAAGCTTCGGGCCGGTGATGACGACATGACCATTTATGGAATCTGTCGTTATCGTTCTGACAGAATCCAAAATCGCAGTCACCGTTGCTGCATGATTGGGCATAGTGAAAGATGTCGATGCTGCTGTTTTGCTGGCGAGCTTTGCGCTGTCTGCACCGGCATCCCAGTGATTGAACAAAAGAGATGATGCCGCAATCGAAACAGACGTGCCGGAAGCATACTTGGCGGTTCCTGTTCCACCAGTAACGGTCAACTGGTATTTCGTACCCGTTGATGAATCCGGAACACTGGCATTCCATCGAAGAGTATCGGACTTGCCGTGCGAATCGGTCACATAAACACTAAGCGTTTTTGAGCCCGCAGACACGGGTGTCCACGAAATTGTGTCCTTTGTCAATTTCACCAGCGGAGTGTCAACGGTTACTGTCAAAGGATCTCCCACATCCGGATCGCTGTACACCAAATGCATCTTGACTGTCACGCCAATCGAATCGAAGAGCCACGGTTCAGAAGAAACGCTGTCGATCACCGGCGGTCTGTCGTTGTATCTGTAAACCGAGTTGAGCGAAACATTTATTGCCGGCATTGTGATGATCGTCGATGCGGCGGTCAGGGTGTCAACCAGGTTGCTGTCGGTTCCCGACCAATGATCGAATACCGAATCGGCCTTTGTCAGAGAATCTGAAATTGTAACACGACGACCTGCCACCCAGTTGCCGTTCAGTTTTCCGTTGATGGTGAGGCTGTACTTGGTTCCGGTTGAAGTATCGGCGACATAGATGTTGATCGGGAATGTATCAATCTTGCCAAAGCTGTCTGTTGCATAGACCGTGAGAATCTTTAAGCCAAGTGTCGAGTCGTTGGCGATCCATGAAATCGTGTCGTGGCTCAATGAAAGCGGTGCGGCCGCGCTTAGTGTCACAACATCACCGACATCTTGGTCGAGATACAAAATTTTTTTCAAATACTTCGCACCGACTTTTATCGTGTCATAAGGACTTTGGGGCGTTGGGCGAAGACCTGTTACAATCGGCGTGTGATCGGTGTCAGGTGTCGTCGCCGAAACAGAGTCCGAAGTGTCGCTGTTTCCAGCCGTATTCACGGCATAAATGCGATACCTGTATTTCGTGTTTGGCGAACAAGCCGAATCGATATAAGTTGTATCGTTTGCCGGAACAATGATCGTGTCGGTGAATTTTGTCGCAGCAGCGACCGCTCTTAAAATGTGGAACTCATCTTCGTTTGCTGACATGATTTTCCACTTGAGGGCAACCTGCGTTGTGCAAAGCGGTGTTGCTGAAAAACTGTCGGGAGTAATCGGCGTAACTTGAGTCGCCTTGATCGTGTCGGTCATGATGTCGCCGTTTGCAGTGTCTTTTTTTGTGCCGGTGAAAAGAACGACGTTGGACTTATTGATGCCTTCGACGGTTACAACAAAGATCAGACCTTTGGGAACTCTCGCTGTTCCTGTATGCGCCGCATAAGGCCACGTGAAAATGTTGTAGTAACCGTTTCCACTAAGCGTGAATCGCACGCTGTCAACTCCAGAAGGAAGAAGGTCCTTCGTTCCAGTTCCGTCCGTCCAACTAACAGTTGGTGCATACTGCGAACTTTCGTTTCCGCGGTTTCCAACCAGTGCCTGTGTGCACATCACAATTCCAAGGCAAATCAGCGCAAGAAAAATTGCGACTATCGGATTTCGGAATTTCTTTACCATGTAAATGTCACCTCGGATGAATTGTCTGCTGCAGATGCTGTTGTCTTTTTATTACCGAAAAGGAAGAACGCTCCCGCGCCACCTCCGCCAACAACCAGCGCGCTTATTATCACAATAGGAATTGCAGGATGATGTTTTCGTTCAACCTTCGCGGCCGGAGCTTCGGCCGGTTTTGTTTCGGCAGCTGGCGCGGATGCAGTCCGTGTCGTTTGCGCCGAAGCAACGCTCTGTGCTGGTTGTGATGCCACTGGCGCTGGGACATCTTTTGTATAAGAACAAATTTCGGTGGCAACCTGAGGCAGTATTTTTGTGAGCAGCTCGTCGATCTCTCCACGATTGTACTGCGTCACATCTTTGACGATCTTGCCAGTGCCAACATCGACCAGGCGAACATTGAGCGTGTAGGTTTTTCCAACAAGTCCGACAGATCCGAGTGCCATGTAGTTGACCGCAAGCAACTGACCCATTTCAACAGCACACGATGCATCTGTGCAGGCGCCCGAAACCTGGAAGCCCTGTTCCTTCAATATTTGATCCATTTGCGAGCGCTCAAGAATCGTGAAGCGCCCACTCTTTACAATTTCGGTTCGAAGAACATCTGTGAATGTCGCGGCATCCGTTTCGGATACTCCTGTTGACTTGAGTGGCAGAAGTGCAACCTGCTCGGTGGCACTTGCAAGTGTCAAACTCGCCAGCAATACGGCAATTAAAATTCTGATACGAAACATGAAAACCCTCCAATTAAACTGCCATGCAAAAATCTAAAATAGTTTTGACGGATACAATGTGCCGTGATATGTATCACATGACTATATGTTTTACGTCCAAAATTTTTTCCCCTCGGGCACTGACTATAAGCAATCGAGCACTTATTGCTTGATGAAGAAAGTATGCAAAGCAGGTAGTGTTCGCGTGGGACTTGAATCAACGGAAACAATTTTTGGATTGCCAAATATTGCGAACAAGGCTAAGTCAGTGATCGAGACTCTCTTCAGGAATTTCTTCAGATGGGTTGGCCGCCCTTACAATAGTTGTATCGGCGGCAAATTCTTTTTCAAAAGCATCGAGGACCTTGTCTTCTATTTCGCGGCGGGTTTCGTTGTTGATTGGATGAGCAACATCCTGAAATGTTCCGTCGTGGCGTTTGCGGCTTGGCATTGAAACGAAATAGCCTTGGACACCGCTGATTACTTTCAGTCCGCGAACCACGAAACTATCGTCGAAGGTAATGCTGGCAAAAGCCTTCAGTTTGTCTTCGCCTCTTAGCGAGATGCGAACCTCGGTGATATGCATGGTCAAAGCTCCCGTAACTGTTCGGAGTCACTGTCTTTTCACATCTAATATAGTCGCATTTGTTTTTTTTGCCCGATGAATTTACGGACAGGACTGTCGCAGTGGCTTTGCAAACGCGGAGTCGCATCATTTATATTGGTTTTTTGCGGGATATTTACTTATCCCGTTTTTGTTTCAGTGCCGAAGTGGCGCATCAGAGGTTTTTCACAAATGGCAGCGAAGAATAAGGATCTTGTCTCCCTGCTCGATTATTCGCCGGAAGACATCCTTGGAATTCTTGAACTCGCAGATCGGCTCAAAGTCGGTCGCGGAAAATCAGAACCGAAAGTAATGGCCGGAAAGTCGGCGGCACTCATTTTCGAGAAGCCTTCGTTGCGCACACGCGTCACGTTTGAGATAGCCGTGTACGAACTCGGCGGTCATCCGATGACCATTTCCAACGACATGATCGGACTCGGCAAGCGCGAGTCGGTTTCAGATATTGCAAAGAATCTCGACCGCTGGGTCGGACTCATCGTGGCCCGTACCTTCAGGCACGAGACCATCGAAGAGCTCGCGGCCAATGCAGGTGTACCGGTTATAAACGCATTGTCTGACAGGTCGCATCCCTGCCAGACGCTTGCCTTCTGGCAGACACTCCGTGAACATCGTCGCGGGCAAAAAAAGTTCCATGTCGCATTTGTCGGTGATGGAAACAACGTCTGTCTGTCCCACATGGGAATGGCGGCGGTTCTTGGTGATGATCTCACGCTTGCTTGTCCTCAGGGATATGAGCCGCAGGCGGTCGAGCTTGCCAAGGTTCGCGAAATTGCCGCAAAGACTGGTTCAAAAATCGAGATCGTCCGAGATCCGGCGGAGGCAGTGAAAACCGCCGACGCGATATATACAGATGTCTGGACGAGCATGGGCCAGGAGAAAGAAACCGAGGCACGTCGCGCGGTTTTCGCTTCATATCAGGTCAATGGCGCACTTGTCGGAAAAGCTCCGGCAGGCGCGCTTGTTTCGCATTGTCTTCCGGCTCATCGGGGTGAGGAAATCACGGATGAGGCGCTTGACGGGAAAACATCCATTGCTCTGGACGAGGCTGAAAATCGCCTGCACGTCCAGAAGGCGATAATCGTAAAACTCCTCTCTTAAGGAGGATCGGTGACCCAGACGGAACGCGTTCCAACAGGCATTGCTGCCTTTGACGAAATGCTCAGCGGCGGATTTCTGCCCGCAACGGCCAACCTTCTCGAAGGCGCGCCGGGAACAGGTAAGACAACCATTGGTATGCAGTTCATCGTGAACGGCATAAAGAATTTCAATGAGCCTGGGCTCATAATCACCTTTGAAGAATTTCCTCAGCAGTATTACCACGATGCGCTTCAGCTCGGTTGGGATCTCAAGGCCCTTGAAGCCGACAACAAGTTGAAGGTGATCTTCACAAATCCCGAAACTGCGCTCGACGAAATCGAAAAACTTGACGGTCAGTTTGTCTCGATAATCGAAGATCTCGGTGTGAAGCGCGTCCTTGTCGATAGCATGACTCACTTCGAATATCTCGCCGAAGATGTGGGCGATCTGCGTGAGATCGAGCGCACCTTCGTGAACGCGCTCAAACGTGAAGGCGTGGCAAGCATCCTCCTTCGGGAGAATAACAGCCTCATGGGCCGGATGGATACACTCACCAGCAAGATTCCATTTATAGTCGATACCTACATGTTGCTTAAATATGTCGAGATTGATTCTTCCATTCAGAAGGCGATGTGCGTTCTCAAGATGCGCGGTAGCGACCACGCGAAAGACATCCGCTGTTTTCGCTGCACTTCGCACGGCATCGAGGTCGAAGAAAAGTTCAAGGGCATGGAAGGTATTATGAGCGGCAATACGCACCATACGCCTCAGGATGCTTTCGTCAACGCGTTCGGGTTCGGAAAGAAGAAGTAATACCGTAAATGTCGGTTATCCTGCTGAACATCTATCTGTTTTCCCTGATAGTCCTTTGCCTTTTCGGCTACCTCATTGCGGCATTCTACAAGAAGAAATTCCAGAAGGACGTTTTTCGTTTCGGATTCGTCGGCGCGATGATCTGTTTCATGTTGGGAGCGGTTCTTCTTCCGATCGGGCGGCCAGTACAGCAGTATGCGGCAATTTTTGTTTCCGCAGGAAGCATGTTCGCCGGTTATAATGCAATCAGGCTTTACTTCACGATGAGGCGGCCGGGCAAATGAACGTCTTCTCCCTTCATTATGTTGTCATCATTGATGTCTCTGCGATCATCATGCTTTATCTGCTTTCTTCGCTTTCCAAAAGCCTTGGCGAGGCATTGAAAACGCCTAAGTACTTTGTCTTTTTCCACGTGGGCATTGCAATGGTTGCGCTTTCGGCGTTGATCGATGTCATGTCCACGAGCGGGCTTGTTCATCTCCCCCCCGGAGTACCGAGTTTGCTTTCCCTGCTTCTGCGCGCCTGTGCCGGCATTGTTGCCGTTCTTACAGCGTGGCGTTATTGGAGCTGGCTGTTTCCCGAATTTTTCAGAGATTGACGAGGTGGGGATGCCCAAGAGAATTTTAGTGATAGAAGACGATCCGGACATAGCGGAACTTGTGAAGCTTGTACTGGAGACCGTCGATTTTGCGGTGGACACAGTACTTGACCCGCTGAAAGCTGTCGAAGCTGCGAAGAATGATGTTCCTGACGCAATTCTTCTCGACCTTTCCATGCCGCGCCTTGACGGATGGGAAGTCTTCAAACTGCTCAAGAAAGTCCCGCAACTTTCATCCGTTCCGATCGCATTTCTGACGGCAAAGTCCGATTCCTTCGACGAGATGGTTGGCTTGCATGTAATGAATGCCGATGGCTACATCACAAAGCCTTTCGGCAAACAGGAACTCATTGACAAGACCACGGAACTTGTTTCAAAAGTCAAAAAATAACAACATCCTTGTCGTCGATGACGAGCACGATGTTCTCGATGTGCTGAAGCTCCACCTTGAGTCGCGCGGTTATTCCGTGTTCAAGGCGCAGGGGCCGCTTGAGGCGATCGAACTTATCGAAAAGACTCCGTTTTTCCTCATTATGACCGATATCGCCATGCCGGTTATGGATGGTTACGATTTCATTTGCCGTGTCAGGGAACTCGGTTGCCAATCCGAAATAATTCTAATGACCGGCTTCGGCTACAATCCCGATCACACACTCGTACGAATTCACAGCGAACACAAATATCCGGTAATGTTCAAGCCCTTTGAATTCAAAAAACCGAAGCTAACTGACGCCGTGAAAAAAGCCTGGGAAGAGTACCACTCAGACATCTGATCTCAGTTTGCAGTAAAGATTTCAAATCTTCCCGCAGATAAGCCCCCACAAAATTCCGACGTATTCGTGAGCAGCGGTCGAGCAGATCGACAATGCTTCCGGTGCGGGTACCAGACGAAGGAGCGGTTCACTCGGCGGAACATCGAATTGCGCCACTGGCACGGGCAGAATGTGCAGGCTCATTTTTCGAAACAATCCGGTGGCTCGCGGCAATTGCGAAGCAGATGTCAGAAGTGCGCATGAATCAGTTCCAACAATTCCGGTAACCATCTTCGATTCCATCTCCGTGTCTTTTGCCGAATCGACCGTGAGTATCCGCGAGGAATCTATTCCAAGAGCAATGGCAAGCCGACGCGATTTCTGTGCAATGTTCTTTCCGGTGAAGACCAGTTTGCGGTCGGGAAGCTCACGGGCGAGGATGATCGCCTCGGTTGCCCGCGCCATCGAAATCTGCGCCAGCTGTGCCGACAGTGGCATGTCAACGGTCTTGTTGGCTCCGCCACCGAGACAGATTATCCATCGAACTCCCGAAAGATCCGATGCATGACGTATTGAAAAATGCTTTTCAAGTGGCGCGATCAGCATACAGGAAATGGCTGGTATTGATCCGAGGAAAAGCAGAGTCCATCCGGCCGAAACAAGATGAAGCGGTAGTCCTGATCCTCCACGCCGCCGCCATAAAATGATTCCGGCGATCATGACAATAAGTATCAACGGAAGCGGCTGAAGCGGAATGGAAATAATTTTCTTGAGGATATATCCCATGTTTGCATCCTGTCTGTTGAGCGCAAAATATCTGATGGAAACCAGTGCCACATCTGAAAAAAAACCGCCCCGATTGGAGCGGCCTTCATCTTCAAAACTATTTATCGCAAGTTATTTTTTCTTACCCTTGGCCGGTGCTGCTGAAGTTTCCATCAGCCACTGACGAATGATGTTCGCCACATTGACCGGTTCTTCGCGGGTCATCATTTCAACCCGTTCGAGAAGCTCGTTGCTATGGCGGATCTCCGACGGAACCTCTACCTCAACTTCTTCCTCTTCATAGCCAAGATTTACTCTCGGAATCGGCGGGTTCATTGCCTCGACGAGTGTCTTGGCAAGCGAACGAAGCAGAAGGACAATCAGCACAGCAACCGCTAACACCAACACATATTTGAGGATTTCCATTATCTTCTGCCACTTGTCATCTTCGGCCATCTGAACCTTGTCGCTGACAAGCTGCTCGTTTACAAACTGCATATTGGCGACGGCAATCTGGTCACCACGAGACGGATCGTAACCGACAGTGTTTTTGACCATGTCCTGAATATTGGCAAGCTCTTCGGCGCTGCGCGGCTTGTAGGTTTCCTTGCCAGCTTTATCCTTTTCGTACAGGCCGTCAATCGCAACAGAGATCGTCAGACGCTTGATGCTTCCAACCTGCGACACAAGATGCTCTACCGTTTTGTCAATCTCGTAGTTGGTGAGAGACTTCTCGTTTGTGCGATCACCGTCTGGAGATTTTTTCACATTCTCGTCGCTGCGTTCTTCGGATCGAACAACCTTGCTCTCCGGATTGTACTGCTCCATTGTCTTGTCAACCTGATCGAAATCGAGATCAGCACTGACCTGAACGTGAGCCTTGTTCGGCCCAAGCACGCCTTCAAGAAGTCGCTCGACCTTTGCCGAAAGATTCTTCTCTACGTTCTGGGATAGCTCAAGATTCCGCGACGACGCCATCGCCGTTTCATCACCCTGATAAGGAGACGAAAGCAGCTTGCCTTCACAATCGAGAATCGAAATATTATCGGGCTTGAGTCCCTCAACGCTTGACGAAACGAGATAAACAATTCCGCTGACCTGCGCCTTTTCAAACTGCCGCCCCGATGCCATTTTCACAACAACCGAAGCTGTAGCCGGCTTCTGCTGCTCAAGGAAAATTGAAGGTTCCGGCATGACCAAATGAACGCGCGCCGACTTCACCTCGTCGAGTCCTTCAATGGTTCTCTGAAGCTCGCCTTCAAGTGCGCGTTTAGAGTTCAGCTTCTGCGCGAAATCGGTAATGCCGATGTTGTTCTTGTCGAAAAGTTCGTAACCCACACCTTTTTTCGAAGGAAGATTAACCTTGGCAAGCGCCATTCGTGCTTCGTAGATTTTCTTGCCGTCAACAAGAACGGTGTGCCCGTCGTTTTCGAGCTTGTACTTATATCCCGCTTTGTCAAGCGCCGCCGTAACCTGCGCGGCATCTTCCATTTCGAGATTCGCGAAAAGTCTGCGGTACCCGCCGTCACTTGAAACGGTCGTCTTCGACCAGAGCATCAGGCTCACAAGCCCAAGAACGGTGAATCCGACAAGTGCCGACGTGACCATCTTCTGCTGAAGCGAAAGCTTCTGCCAAACCGCCGCAAGCTGGGCGATCAGCTGTTTGAAAAATTCTGCCACGATGTCGTCCTTTCACAACTATTTCTGTAAAGATTTTTCCTTAGTTGGGCGATAGATACGAATGGGGGAAGATGAAGAAGATTAAAACAGAAAGTCATTTGGGCGTTCCCCTTCGGGTCGGTTCTCCTTCCAGCTCCGCTTCGCTCCGGTACTCATTTTATTCGCACAAAAACGCCTATCATTCACTTCGCTACGTTACGTTCATTACCGGCGTTTTTCTTCCAGTCCCCCCTAACGCATCCCAACCACAGAACACCCATCCCACTTCGTGGGTTCCTCTCCTTCAGGGAAGCTTGCTGTAGGACAGTCTGCATTCTTGTCCCCCTCTCTGAAGGAGAGGGGTTAGGGGTGAGGTCAGAAGATTCCCGTTTGTCAACCACCGCCCTTGCACCGCCTTAGCCCCCTTGAAAGGGGGCGGAGCTATGCGACGGGGTTTTATGGTCACATCTTCCTTACCAGGTCTAAGGGCGGGAGCCCTTCCATTCTTAAATTCTTCTTCTTTTCGTATCTATGCTTCAAAGAACAAATATCTAAAACCAAGCAAAAACAAAACCCAAAAATCAAAACAAAATCACAATCTCATCCTCATAACCTCACCATACGCATCCATCACCTTGTTCCTGATCTCCATCATCATATTGAACGCAAGGTTCGCCTCATTCACGGAACTCATGACCTGATGAACGTCGGTGATTTCTCCGGCGGCCATTTTCTCTATGGAGACGTCGGCTTTCTGCTGAAGATCGTTGACATCGCCGAGGAACCCATTGAGTGTTTCTTTGAAGGAAGGATAGTGCTTGCCGTCAACAGACTGCGCCTTGGTGCCGCCTGCGACCGGATCGGTGCGCTGAACGCTACCGAGTCCGCCTATTGAATTGATGTTTTCTATTGCCACGACTACCTCTTATTATGCGTATGCATCGAACTTTGTGCCGAGTACCGGCTTGCTTTTCTCCGTCTCGGTCGTGCGTCCCTGAGGAAAATAGGTTCGCATCGCAAGCGGTGAACTGGTGGGCAGCGATCTTGCAGTTTCGGTCTTCGATGCGGCCGTCGGTGTCTTGACCGATGCAACAGAATCAAGCTTCGGATTGCGCTGACGTGCGGTGTCCATGACCGCCGCAAGTCTTGCCCATGAATCTCCACCTACACTGTTTATCGCCATAAGTTCCTCAATCCTTGATTACATCTGTAATGCCTGACCAAGCATTCCCTTGGTAGCATTGAACGCAGTCACATTTGCCTCGTAAGAACGCGTTGCCGCGATCATGTCGGACATTTCTTCGATCGTGTTTATGTTGGGCATCGCGACGTAACCGTTTGCATCGGCATCGGGATGTCCCGGATTATAAACCATTTTGGGTGGGCGGCTGTCTTCTCTGATCTCGGAGACGTTCACACCCTTGCCAAAAAATCTTTCGTCGCGCGGGAAAATCCTTGCAGGAATCGGAAGGTGATTGTTGTTGTCGGTAGTTCCGGCAAGTCCGGTCTTGCGGTTGAGAAGTTCGGTATCACTGTCGCTGCTTTGAGCCGTAACGACTGCGAACTGACGCTTGTACGGGCCGCCTTCTGCGGTACGGGTTGTCTCGGCATTGGCAAGGTTGCTTGAGATGCAGTTCTGACGGATACGCTCGGCATGCATGCCGGAGGCGCTGATCGAAAGTCCCGAGAATATTCCTGATATTGACATGATTATTCCTTACTGGACGCTTTTGCCCTGAAACGCGGCATTGAGTTTCTTTAATATGCCCGAGGCACACTTTATTCCATAGTTTTAGGCAAGCTGTGTCTCAGCAAGGTTGGCCATTTCATGATCGATATCGACGTTGTTAACGCCTGAAGGAAGAGTACCGTCTATCGGATGATAGGCATCTGCCTCAACATCGGTAACACGTGGACGGCCAAGCTCGACGTGACGTTCGTTGGTAACTGTGCCACGAAGGGTCGAACGGTCGATTGCATCACGAAGCTGACCCTCGAAATTCACGTCGGTACGCTTGTAGCCAGGCGTATTCACGTTGGCTATGTTGTTTGCGATGACCCGCGAGCGAAGCATGTTCGCATCGAGAGATTTGCTCACGACGTCGAAAGGTGTCTGCGAAAGAAGGCTCTTGCCGATCATTTTGAATTCCATTTCAAATTGTCCGGCCCGATCATTTGCAATCAATATGCCAAGCAGGATCATATTTGCTGTAGCTAAGCAATTTAGCAGTATCGGCCACCATATTCAGAAACTTGAGTGAAATCTTCCAGGAAAGTTGAAGTGGATTTTGCGGAATATTTTGCCGGTGGAGGAAAATTATTCCATCGGTGGGGAAGAATATTCCGGTACAACCGGCACTTCAAAATGGTGATTACTCCGGAAAGGTGCTTTTACAGATCGAAATGATTCATCATCCGGCTCTCTTCCCAACAATCTCTCTTTCCATGTATCTTTAGCTAACGCATGAAGGATACCAAGGCGTAAATTATGCAGAAAATTCTTCTTTTTCTTTTCCTTTTAACAACAGCCAGACTGTTCGCCGAAGACACATCGGCACCACAATCCATATCTATAAAACCAGTCACAATTCAGAACACTCTTCACATCGGCGACGAGGCAATCTTTGCGCTTGAAATAACAATCCCCAAAGATTCCCATCTCTTCGCAAATCCTATGGGACCTGGAATCGGCAAGCCCTTTCTACTCACACTGCCGAGTTCGCAATCTGTCAAGTGGCTCGGAGTGCGCGCAAAGGCACCAGAGAAGTTCGTTCCGGAGGACATGGCAGATCAGTGGTCATGGGTCTGGAAGGATCAGACGACGATATTTGTTTCCGGCCGCATCCTGCACCTTCCGCTTGCAGAAACGCTTCATGTTGACGGACTGCTTTGTCAAGAGTCATGCCAGCCGCAGCATGTCGATGTGAAGCTGCGCATACCTGCAAACGGCGACGGCATGGGTGCAACGTTCGAGGGTCGGCTCGGACTGAAGGTTGAATATTCTTCTGCGCAGAAGATGTCGTTTACAATAGAGAATTCTTCTACGTCAAAACCATCGGTGGCAAGCTTTTTTCTCGCAGGTACAGCGAAGCAAACTGGCGTGCAAACATCTCCGGTCAAAGTTCTCTCAGACACCTCCTCTGTCAACCGATTTCTTTCTCCGCGTGAACATGGAACAAATTTCTCTCTTCTGCTTGCAATGTTCTTTGCGTTCATCGCCGGAATCATTCTCAACTTCATGCCGTGTGTTCTGCCAGTACTCGGCATAAAGATTCTGTCTTTTTCAAAAGGGCGTGAAGGCGGAAAGGCCATGGCGCTGAAGCATAGCTTCGCTTTTGCGGCAGGAATGGTGTCAGTCTTTTTGGCACTTGCAACTCTTGCCGTATTTGCCGGACTCGGTTGGGGAGAGCAGTTCCAGAATCCGGTGTTCATGGTTGTGCTCATTGCGCTGATGTTCGTGTTCGGATTGGGAATGTTCGACCTTTTCGTCATTCTCGTTCCATCAAAGATCGGCGAACTCGACAGCCAGCAAAGCGGCCGAAACAGCCTCGTTTCCAACGCGCTTAAAGGTGCATTCGCAACGATACTTGCGACGCCGTGTTCGGGACCATTTCTTGGCGCGACACTCGCTTGGACACTAATACAAAAGCCGGCGGTTGTTTATTTGGTTTTCATTGCGCTTGGTGCAGGTATGGCTTCGCCGTACATTCTGCTTGCATCGTCTTCGCGCCTGTCAAAGCTCATTCCCAAACCCGGCGCATGGATGGAAATTTTCAAACATGCTCTCGGTTTTTTCCTCTTCGCTTATGCGGTGTATCTCTGCTCCGGCCTTCCGGCGACATGGATCGTACCGACGTTTGGAATGCTTGTCGCAATTGCCGCCGCCGCGGTCTTCGGTGTGCGAATCGCACCGTTCGGATCAAGTGCGCTGCAAAAGCTTTCAGCCGTTGCATTTGTATTTGTCATTCTCGTTTCAGGTTACGAAATGACTTTCGGCAACCTTCTCGCCACCGAAAAAATCAAAAAGAACCAAAGCTCCGCTATCGATTGGCTGCCATTTACAAATGCGAGACTTGCCGAAGCCCGTGCGACAGGGCGAAACGTGCTGATCGACTTCACCGCATCGTGGTGTCTGAACTGCCAGTACAACAAGATCCGCGTTTATCAAAGTCCCGAAGTAGAGGCGCTTTTGCGCAGCCGCAACGTGCTTGTACTCGAAGCCGATTTCACCACAACCAACGAAGCCGCGACGGCGCTTCAGAACCGGCTTGGATCAAAGTCTATTCCTTTCCTTGCGATTTTCAATGGCAAGGATTTCGATCATCCGGTTGTGATGCGAGACATTGTTTCGAAACGGAATGTGATAACTGAACTAACGGCGATGGAGAAGCGATGAAATCCTGCAGGCTTTTCTCATTGTCTCACAGGATCAATTTTTCGGTCTCCGTTCTTTGTTTGACGGTCTGCCTGTTCGGCAAATCTTATTCTTCCGAAACGGCATATAAAAAATTCTGGCAGATGCCAATCGTTGCCGACAGAATTGTCTGTGGAAAGATTAGCTCGGTATCGAACAATTCCATTTCGTTGCGTGTGTACAAATCGTTTCTCGACACATCGACCAGCAATGAAATCTGCTTAACAAAACTGCACGGGCTTGTAATCAGACCGCAGAAATACAAGGTGGGCGATTCGTTGCTTGTTTTCATCAAACGAAACGAGACAGAAAAAAACACCTACGACCACATCGCGGAAAACTTCGAAGACGAATGGGAAATCCACGACAAACGGGCGACGATAATTGCAAAGCACAGCCCAGTAATCAACGACAGTTCAAGCCTTACCCGCACGATCCAAATAGACACATTGATAAATTCGATGATGGTGATCCGAAACCATTTCGCGTTGATGGATGGTATACAGGGCAAAACATTTATGAAGATCAGCCCGTTGCCTGCGGATTCAAACCTCTCCGGTCTGACCAAGCAACTTTGCCGTTCAGCGCAGGAAGACATAAGGCACCACAACGATTCTGCGGCTGCGATTCATACGCGAATTTCCTGTCCTCCGGAAGAACATCATGTTCACTCACCGGAAAATGCCCTGAAGGCAGTCTCCGCTGTTTTTTCGGCGGTAGCGCATACATTGGGGATGGCGCTGCGCTACATTCTATAACCCCGAATTTGCAGGAAGCAATTTGTCGCCTTCTGGCGGTTCGATGGGTTGTTCAACAGGAAATAGCGGGCGATGATTTTGGAATGACTTAGGATGCTTAGTCCCACATTTATCTGGGAAGTCCTACTGAAATTTCAAGGGCCGCACTGGGAAGGCTCCGAAAAACCTTCCCTCTTGTCAATAGGCCTGAAAAAACTCTACGAATTGACTCCGTGGCATTTCTTGAACTTTTTTCCGCTGCCACATGGACAAGGATCGTTTCTTCCCACATCTTTCACGGTCGGAAGCGGTGCGGCTCCGCGTGGAAGGCCCTCCATTCCGCCCATCGGAACAGGTGCGCGACGAGCCGGTGGCGGCGCAGTGACCATGCCATCGGGAGACATCGCCGATGCTGATCCGTGGCTGACCGACATGTGGCTTTCTGGCGCCGGTCGTGGCTGTTCTACGGCAACGGCTTCGAGGCGGAAGAGGAAGCCGGAGATCTCTCGACTGACTGCAATACGAAGTTCCTCGAAGGCTTTCGCGCCTTCGTTCTGATATTCGTAAAGCGGATTTTTCTGGCCGAAGGAACGGTACTGAACGCCGCTCTTGAGATGATCCATCTCGTAGAGGTGATCCTTCCAGCGATTGTCAACCACCATGAGGAACAGATGGCGCTCGAACTGGCGCATCATCTCTTCTCCGTAGCGAGTTTCCTTGTCGCTGTATCGCTGCTTGGCTTCTTCCCAGATTGCATCGAACAAGGCTTCGCGGGTGAAGCTGTGCATCTGATCTTCGGGAATGCGATACGCGGTTCCGAGCACGGCCGCCATTTCGTCGTAAAGCCCCGAAAGATTCCATAGCTCGGGCGCACGACCGTCGGAGCAAAACTTGTTTATCGCATCTTCAACAAATCCGGCAACCTGATCGAGGATCTCGTCGCGGCAGCTCTCGCCAGAAAGCGCACGGCGGCGAAGGCCGTAGATCTCGGTGCGCTGGAGGTTCATAACGTCGTCGTATTCTTTGAGGTGTTTTCGGATTTCAAAGTTGCGGTCTTCGACGCGCTTCTGCGAATTGCTGATCGCACGGCTGACCCAGGGGTGAATAATCGCTTCGCCCTCTTCGGCACCGAGGCGATCCATGATGCCCGCAATTCGATCTCCGCCGAACATGCGCATGAGATCATCGTCAAGTGAAAGGAAAAATTTCGAGGAGCCAGGATCGCCCTGACGGCCTGCGCGTCCGCGAAGCTGATTGTCGATACGACGGCTCTCATGGCGTTCGGTTCCGATGACGTGAAGTCCACCGGCCTCGCGAACCTTGCGCGCCTCTTCGACAAACTGCGCATGAAGCTGCGGATATTTTGCGCGAAGCTGGTCGCTGGTGAAATCTGCCGGATCGAGATCTTCCATGACCAGTTTCTGCTTTGCCATGTACTCGAAGTTGCCGCCGAGAAGGATATCGGTTCCACGACCGGCCATGTTGGTGGCGATCATCACTGCGCCCAAACGTCCGGCCTGTGCGACGATCGTCGCTTCGCGTTCGTGCTGCTTGGCGTTGAGCACCTCGTGCGGAATTCCCTCGCGCTGCAAAAATCGCGCAAGCAGTTCAGACTTTTCGATTGAAGTTGTGCCGAGAAGAACCGGCCGACCAGCTTCGTGTTTCTCACGAACCTCTTTGATAACGGCGCTGTATTTTTCCTTGAGCGTCTTATAGACTTCGTCGTCGCTGTCGATTCGGATTGCCGGACGATTGGTCGGAACCTGCACAACGTCGAGCTTGTAGATGTCGTGAAACTCGGTCGCCTCGGTCGTGGCGGTACCGGTCATACCAGAAATCTTGTTGTACATCTTGAAGAAGTTTTGGAAAGTGATCGTGGCGAGTGTCTGATTCTCGCCGGCGACCGTGACTTTCTCTTTTGCCTCAAGCGCCTGATGAAGTCCTTCGGAATAACGGCGCCCCTGAAGTATGCGCCCCGTGAACTCATCGACAATGAGGATCTCGCCTTCCTGAACAACGTAATCAACGTCGCGCTCGAACATCGAGAAAGCGCGTAAAAGCTGGCTGATGGAATGGATCCGCTCGTTCACTTCGGCGTAGTTGCGATGTGCTTCGTCGCGCTTTGCCGAACGTTCCTCCGGCGTAATGTCTTCCATTTTGTCAATCGCGCCGATCTGCTCGGCAAGGTCGGGAACGACGAAGAAATCTGGGTTGTCGTTGCCGATTACTTCACGTCCCATGTCGGTGAGGTCGGCACTGTGCCCACTTTCGTCGATAACGAAGTAAAGCTCTTCGTCGATTTCCTGAAGGCGGCGATCGCGCAAGAGCTCAGTCTCGACATACTTCATGAGCTTTGCCGGACGCGTTTCTTTTATCAGCTTGACGAACTTTTTGCTCTTGGGCGCACCACGCTTGAGTGTGAGAAGTTTGCGGCCAACCTCGAATTCCTGCTTCGGGTCATCGAGCAATTTATCGAGACTGTCAGCAATGCGACCGACGAGCTGCGACTGCATCTGCACAAGCTTTTCGACACGCGGACGAAGCTCGACGTATTCCTGATTGCTCTTGGCAGCGGGGCCGGAAATGATCAGCGGAGTTCTCGCTTCGTCAATTAAAATATTGTCAACTTCGTCGATGATCGCATAGTTGAGTTCGCGCTGCACAAGGCTTCCCGCATCGGTGGCCATGTTGTCGCGCAGATAGTCGAAGCCGAATTCGTTGTTGGTTCCGTAGGTGATGTCGCAACGATATGCGTCGCGGCGTTCAATGCTGCCGGGTTCCGTTTTGTCAAGACATCCGACGGTAAGCCCGAGGAAGGAACAGATGCGCCCCATCCATTCGCTGTCGCGTTTTGCGAGGTAATCGTTGACCGTGATGACGTGAACGCCCTTGCCGGAAAGCGCATTAAGGTACGCCGACATCGGGCCGACCTGTGTCTTGCCTTCACCGGTTTTCATTTCGGAAATACATCCCTGATGAAGCGCAATCGCACCAAGCACCTGCACATCGAAGTGAGCATAGAAGCGGATGTCCTGGCCGTTTGGATCCTTCACGATGCGGCCTTCGCCAAGCACGCGGTGCGTCGCTTCACGGAACACGGCAAATGCTTCGGGAAGAATATCGTCGAGCGTTTCGCCAGCTGCAATGCGACCGCGGAACTCGTCGGTCTTGGCGCGAAGCTGCTCGTCGCTGAGCACAATCACCGACGGCCAAAACGCCGTGACCTTGTCGAGAATTGGACGCAGGCGGCGCATGTCGCGATCCTGCTTCTTGCCGAACACGGCCGAAATGAGCTTCAGAAAATCCATTATCTTTCCTGTTCCGGACGGCTGAATTTGTAGAACCCGACGCTGTCGATTCCGGATGGAATCACATGCGCGAATTCGGCTTTCAGTGCCGCTCCGAGTTGTTCTTTGTTCAATTCATCTATGCGTTTTGAAGAGACAATCTTCATGACGATCTGACTTAAAATATCTGATTTGAAACTCACGTCTTTTCCAACCGACTCCGAATTGCAAAAGGCTCGTGCACCAACAGAAAGCGTGAGCTTGCCGCCTTCGACACGACACCAGACCGCCGGTATATCTATCGAGCAAGCTTTCGCCGATGTCGCACTTGTCAATTTGTCATCGGGGCTTTTGCTGATAGCTTTTTCCACCGGAGGTTTTTCTGAGGTCGCTCTTTTGACGGCGGCGGTGGCCTTCGTAGTAGTATCAGGCTTGATGGGCTTTACAGGATTTACGGCCGCAGATTCACTCTTGTCAACCGGTGCTTTCTTATCGGCGGAAGATTCTTTCGCATGTTGATGAAGAGTATCGCGGTCGGATGTTTTAACAGGCGTAAGTGAAACCACCTTCGCCGCTTTCGTGCGGATTCCGAGGCTATTCAGGATCTCCTTGTTGTTCCACAGAAAGAACGCTACGACTGCAATAGTTGCGACGATAACGAATAGCACATAAGTTCTATCCATACCGCCGGATCTGTCGTTGTCTCTGCTCATCGCTCATTCCCGAAACCGGTAAATACTCGCAAGGTCGTAAAAATACCACGAGGCACGGCAATACACAAAGCGAAGTGAAAATTCTCGCACGAAATTATGGAGAGAGTAGATGTTGGATTGACTCGACCAGCCAGTATTTTCAATAAGGATGATGTGGTCCAAACGCCTCAGCCGGTCGGCGATGTCATGTCTTTTTGCAAATAAAAAAGCGGCCGGAAAAATTAGATTTTCCGGCCGCTCGGCAAACATAAATCAATTCTATCTGATCAAAACAAAATCAATAAGTGAAACAGGTCTCGAGAGTGGTTCCGGTTTTCCCTTTAAATACCCAGAAGTTCTTGTCAACTGCGAGGTAATAGACTTTTCCTTCAATCGGGTCAACGTCGTAGATCGGTTTGCGGTCGCTTTTGAGGTCGATCATCTTGACCATCTTGCCGGTCTTCTTGCTGACGATACCAAGTGCAATCGACTCACCGAGATCGGTCATGATGAAGGTAAAGTCGGACGATTGCGTTGTCTTGCTCAGGCGTGCAGCGGCGGCCTTGAAGCAACTGATCGAAGCTCCGACCGAACCACCCATTATTGCGTCCTTCGGTGAAGAGCCGCTACCCGTTCCGATTCCCATCGATGCATTCATCGCATTGACAGCGCCAGCTGCAATCATAAGTGATCTCTTCAGGCCGGATTCACGAGGGCCGGGAAGGTAGCTGTTGAACGCAACTTTCCCGTCAAAACCGACAAGCGCGAGGCTCTGATCGTTTGAAACAAGAATGCCGTCGTCACGGATTTCGATGGATGTTGGCGGCTCCTTTTCGCCAAGTACGAATTCCTCTTGTGTCAACTTTGCAGCGCTGCCGTCGGCAGTATTGATCTTGAGAACTGCCTTCGCTTTTGCGCTGTAAACAAAGCAGTCGCTGCCTTTGTATCCGATCGGACCGGCAACAACTTCGATGCCTTTTCTTCCTGCGAGTCCGCCCTTTGCGATGCGCAGTTTGCCGGTCGCAAGATCGACTATATTGAAGTTCCCGCCAAATTCGATTACGGCAGAATTTCCAATGGGATTGATGTAGGTGATCGAGTCGCCGACATCAAGTTCTTCCGGGAAAACGAAACTGCCGTTTGATGTATTGACCAGCTGGATCTTGCCGCTTCCGCCGTCGCAGGTTGTCACGAGATAACCCTTGTCAAGCTGGAATGTCCGGCAGACACCGCCCTGAAGATCAAGCCCGCGCTTCTTTTCGCCCCACTGCTCGGTACCATCGGTGTAAGAAAGGAGATGAATGTTCTTTCCGCAGTCGGGAAGAATTGCAATTCCCTGCGGAAGAAATTCGGCAGGACGTGATCTGTAACCGTAACTTGGAAGCTGCACATCGTTTGGCCAGAGAAGCTTGCCAGTCTTCGGATCGAATGCTGAATAGTAAGTGATGTAGCTAACCGCAGGCTGGCCACCGCTGCTCGATGTAAAACCGGAACTGCCGCCCTGCTGAACAAACACCGTTGCCGACAATGCGAATGATTTGTCCGGCTTCATGTAGACGGTTCCGTTGGTAACTTTTTCCTGCTGAGCCGAACCCATGGCCTTGAACAGTCCGCCGATCGCGCCCATCTTGTTGAGCTGCTCCGCCGCTTTCGATGCCGCAACCTTCCAGTTCACTTTGCCGCTGGCCGCATCAACATTGAGGAAGTTGTAGATTGTCGCAACGAGAATCTGCTTGCTGTCTATCGATGTTGCAGTGGTGATGTGATCGAGGTCATCAATCCGCCATGACTGCTTTCCGCTTGAAAGGTCAATGCCTATTGCCGAATATTTTCCTTTGGCCGTGCAGGAAAGTACCAGGCAGTTGTTTTCAAGGATCGGGAAGCTCTGCATGATGGTGTCAACACCGGCATCCTTCAGATTGAACATCATATTTCCGGTCGTCGGGTCAACTACTGTAAGGCCATTCTTCTTTGTGCTTACAAGAAAAAACGGCGTTGTCCCAAGCTGTTGGTAGCTCTCTTCCTTCGCCCCGACAATGTCTTTGTTTGTCCACAGGGTTTTGCCGCTTGTCGCTTCGATTCCGACAAGTCCTTTGTCCGTCTCGAATACAATGTCGCCGGTTGGCGAAACCTTCTGCCATGATCCGACGCCGGTCATTTCGAATGTCCAGAGTGGTGTGGCATTTGGTGCCGGAGCTGGTGGCGGATCACCTGCAAAAACAAGTGCCGTAGCAACCGCAATAATGCCGACAGCGGCAGATGCGCGTTTCTTGAACATGGAGACTCCTTGAAAGAAATGTTTGAAATGTGCTTCTGTCTGGGAACAGACGTCAGCGTGGTAATTTATACGAAGTGAAAATATTTGCGGG
>CAIOZP010000355.1 GCA_903862805.1 uncultured Fibrobacterota bacterium | reverse complement strand
TTGAAGAGCTGATGTTGTAAAATTCAGGGCAGTAGTTTGTTCGCGAGCTACTGTCCTGAATTGATTCCTAATCAATTTTTGATTAATCCCGGAACATTAAAAATCGGCTCTTGTCTTGCCATCCGTGGAATTTTACGAAATATCAACCAACCGATACCCGATTCCTGGCTCGTTGATAATCAGCTTGGGCAGAGCTGGATCGGTTTCGATTTTCTTGCGCAGATGTCGCATATAAACACGCAAATAATGAGAGTTCTCCTCAGATGCCGGGCCCCAGACTTCGCGCATAAGTTGCGGTTGGGTGACCACTTTGCCAAGGTTTACAGCAAGCAGACGGAGCAGAGCATATTCGGTAGCAGTTAAATGAATCTCAAGGCCGGAAAGACTCACCGCGCGTGTCGAGAGATCGATATTCAGATGACCTGTGCTTATCTGCGGAACAACTTGACTACCGGCCGCATGGCGAACAATCGCACGCAGACGTGCGAAAAGCTCGGCAGTGTGAAACGGCTTGGTCAGGTAATCGTCAGCACCGGCATCGAGTGCCGAAACCTTGTCTTCGACGCCTTCACGAACCGATAAAACAATGACAGGAACCTTGCTCCACTCACGCAGTCTGCGGATCACTTCAATACCGTCCATGTCGGGAAGACCGAGGTCGAGCAGAATCACATCTGGTTTACGATACGCGATTTCCATAAGACCGAGCTGACCGTTTTCAGCTTCGTAAACTGTGTAATGCTCGGATGAAAGCGAAGCCGAAAGCAGCTTGCGGATTTGCGGTTCATCGTCAATTACAACTGCGACAAGCGAGGTCGATTCGTGATTCATTATTCTGCCTCCAGCGGCAATTCTTTAATCGGAAATTTCAGTGTGAAAATCGCACCGGTTCCGGCGCCGTTGTTCTCGGCAGTAACGGAGCCACCGATATGCTCCATAAATCGTTTTACAATGGATAGCCCAAGTCCGATACCGCCGGGTCGAGCGTTACGTCCACGATGGAACTTCTCGAAAATCGCACCGCCAAGGTCTTCGCTCGGAATTCCTTCTCCGCTGTCAGATACACGAAGAATTATATGCGATTTATCACTGAATGCCGAAAGCCGAATCTCGCTTCCAACCGGAGAATACTGTGTCGCATTGGCAATAAGATTTGAAATGACATGAGTAAGAAGATTTGAATCGGCCTGAATCATTGGAAGATTGTCAGGAATCTCTATCGTCAATTTGTATTGCCGAACAAGATATTCGACCTGATCCTTTGCCGACGAAATTATCTCTTCAAGATCGCACCAGACCGGCTCCATCCGTCCCTGATCCGATTCCATCCGCGTCATACCGAGAAGGTTATCGACAATGCGGCGCAAACGTTTCAGCGCAATTTGCGACTCTGCAAGTGCCGATGATCCGCCATCAATATCTCTTTTGTCAATACAATGAACAGCCTGATTGATAGCGGTTGTCACAATGGTCAGAGGCGTTTTTAACTCATGTGAAACACAATCGAAGATGACCTTATAGAGTTTCTCCGATTCCTGCGCAACAGTTGCCTTGTTAGACTGCGTTATAAGATTGTAGCGATCAACAAGTGCCGCGACGTGATCGGCAACGGTTTCGAGCAGTTCGCGCTGTCCGACGGCGAGCACAAATTTATCGGGAAGAAGCAGCGAAAGGACACCGGCACATCCGTGCGTGGTCTGAAGAGGAACATGAAGGCCATCAGACTGTGGCAGGGTATCGGTGAATCGTCCGGCAGGTTTTCCGGAGCCGTGAACCCATGCGATAACGCTGTGTTCTTTTGCGCTGGGAACCCAGGAACCTGCATGATGCGGCGCGGTCATTATTGAGCCATGTTCGGAAACAAGTGTCACGGCCGTGCGGGCCGCAAAAACAGAATCTATTTGCGTTACAACAAGACGCATTCCTTCATCAAGTGTGCGGCTTTCTACAAGGCACTGTGCCAGTTTGTAAAGAACCGCTGTGCGTTGTTCACGCATACGTTCGGTAAGTTCCCGCAACCTCAATCTTGCCGTCAGGTGACCAACTACAATTGCTATTATGAAATACATGCAGAACATAAAAACGTCGCTGAGCTTGTCGATCCGAAATGTAAAGACTGGTGGAATGAAAAGGAAATTCCAGAGCAGGCCGGTGAGCGCTGCAACAGCTATTATTGCGCGTCTGCTGAGTTTAGTGGCCAAAAAAACAATTGACAATAGGTAAAGCAGCGCAATGGATGAATAAGTTGTAAGGCCGCGAATCATCCAGAAGAATGCGGTGATTGCTGCGATGATGCCAAAGCCGAGTCCAAGTTCACGAAATAAAGTCGGCGGCATCTGCCACGAAGGAAGCCGCCGCTTTTTAATGGAAGAACCTTTGTCTGCCCTGACCACGCAGATGTCAATATCGCCGCTGTTGAGAATCAGTTTGTCAACAAGCGAGCGCCCGGAAAAGAATCGCATCAGCGAGGACTCCAGCGGTTTGCCGATGACAATCTGAGTGACATTTTTTTCGTGGGCAATATGCAGAAGAGCCTCTGTCACATCCTCTGCCGAGACAGTAACGGTTTCCCCACCAAGCTGTTTGACCAAAGAAAGATTGCGCGAAAGCCTCTGCTGCTCTTCGTCAGAAAGCGGTCTGAATGTGTCAACATGAACAGCGATCCAGGGCGAGTGAGTCGCAGAAGCAATACGACGAGTCCAACGAATAAGCGGTTCCGAAAAAGGACTTGGCCCAACGGCAACCATGAACCGTTCAGAACTTTTCCACGGGCCGCGAATATGATGTTCGACCATCGCTTCGCGAACATCCTGACCAACCTTTTCCGACATGACACGCATAGCAATCTCGCGCAATGCCGAAAGATTTTCGATGCGGAAGAAATTATCAGCAGCATTCGCGGCACGATCACCGAGATAGACTTTACCTTCTGACAATCTGGCGCGAAGATCTTCGGGAGTGATGTCAATAAGTTGAATGTCGTCGGCAAGATCAACAACAGAGTCAGGTACTGTTTCGCGAATATTGATCGACGAAATTCCATGGACAACATCGACACGGCTTTCGATATGCTGGACATTGAGCGCAGTAAAAACATCTATGCCCGCATCGAGCAGTTCAAGCACATCCTGATAGCGTTTGTTGTGGCGGCTTCCGATTGCATTGGTGTGTGGGAGTTCGTCGATGATTGCAATCGCCGGTCTGCGCATAAGCACTGCGTCGAGATCCATTTCTTCAACAATAATGCTGCGATATTCGAGCTTTTTGCGAGCAATTTGGGGAAGGCCTTCGAGCAGTGCAACTGTTTCAGGGCGACTGTGTGTTTCGACATAGCCTATGATGACATCATTGCCTTCTGTCAATCTTTGGCGGGCTTCTTTAAGCATGGCGTAAGTCTTGCCCACGCCTGCGCACATGCCGAGGAAGATTTTTAGTTTCCCTCGGCTCTGATTTGTGATTATTGGTTTTGGATCTGTTTTCATTTTTTGATTCATAGTATTTGAAAATAGTATTCAATCGTTTAGACAAAATCAGAATCAGAAGAATTTGGGCGTTCCCCTTCGGGTCGGCCCTCCTTACAGCTCCGCTTCGCTCCGGTACTCACTCTGTTCGCACAAAAATTTCTATCGTTCTCTTCGCTCCGCTGCGTTCACTACCGAAATTTTTCTTTCAGTCCTGCCTAACGCGAAGAACCTCACCCCGGACTTCGTCCGACCCTCTCCTTCAGAGAGGGTATTTGTTCCCTTTGGG